>JAYVBB010000024.1:0-9980 GCA_043750715.1 Pseudomonadota bacterium
GGCACGCTGATCCGCTGGGAGCTCGTGGCGACAGACCTCCCGCGGCAGGTCCTCGGGCAAAGGACGTCTGACCGGGGCAGCGCGTTCATGCGGCGCCACGCGAGTTACTTTAGGCCGCTTCTACTCGGTCTCAGGAGCTTCTGCTTCGGCTTCGTCAAAAAGCGGCGTCATCGACGCCAGCTGCTCCGACGACGGCTTAAACGGCTTTCTCCGGAGGTAGTCCACCAGGAGCTCGAGCTCTTTGATCCGGCTGTCTTTGTCCTTTAGAACGGACTTAAGCCGGTCGAGCTCGGTTACAGTTTCGGCAGCGTGGGAGGTCATGGGTAATTTTCATATCAGAATCTCCCGTCAAAAGTCACCAGCGCGCCGCTAAATTTACCTCCGCGTGTGGCCGGACAAAGACGTCGATGCCGTCGAGAAGAAATCCGAAGAGCCACGGAGAAATTTCAACGACCGTTTCGCCCGACTTCGGCCAAGGAAATCGCGCCTTCTCAAGACGCTTGTACCAGTGAGCGTAGCCAGTCCGGTCGAAGTAGAGGACTTTGACCCGGTCCCGCCGTCGGCCGACGAAGACATAGAGACGTTTGCCGTCGACGACGCGTTCGAGCGTGTGACGGACGATCGCCGAAAGGCCGTCAATCGACTTCCGCATGTCGACCGGCTCGCGGCAGACAAAGACTCCGTCAAAGGTGGCGAGGTCTCGCATCCTCGGGCTACCGCCGCAGCGCGCCGACCAGGCCAGCAATCTGGCCGGGGTCGGAGGACGGCGGGAGTTCGATCACGATGGCGCCGTCGACATGCACGAAAATCGAGCCGGCGACCGCCGCGCCTTCGCCGACTTCGCGGGAAGGCAGCAGACGGACGAAAGGATCGACAAGGCGGGCAGGTTCGATCTCAAGTATTTTCCACCGTTGCAGAAGCGACCGGGCGATCCCGTGATGCCGGGCGACTGCCGCCATCGACGACTGCTAGGCTTCGGCCAGGATCCGCTGCTTCTGCTCAAGACTGAATCGCCGCCGCCTGGCGATCACCGCCACTTCTGGAGAGGTCATCGATGCTCCTGCCCTAAATCACATGTCGCTAAGGTCAGCCCTATGCGAGGGATACTAAGGAAGGGACATGGGTTCTAGGTGGGGATGGCCGCGCGCTTACGAACTAACGGCAACGAACTTCTGCATTTAACGGCATGGAACCCGAAGATCGATGCTTGAAGCTTAAGCAGAATGCTAGGCGGCTGAATATGCGAAGTATGGAGATGTATTTTCCAGTCCGCCCGGGCAAAGGGATCGAGGCAAGCACCAGGGATCAGTTAGAGAGGTCGAAAATCACGTCGGCGGTCGCGGTGCGAGCCTGCTTTGCAACGGTTGCTATTAGATCAATAAGCCGGAATGGCTTTGCCAAAAAAGTGTCGAATCCGGCGGCCAAAGCGCTTTCGATCTGATGGCTCATAACACTGGCCGACACGGCGATAACTGGGCGTCTGAATCCCATGCCGCGAAGCGCCATCAGCGTTTCTGTGCCAGACATCCCGGCGAGCATACAATCGAGTAGCACGGCATCAGGGGCTGACTCTAAGGCCAGTTTGATGGCGTCAGCCCCGCCCGTCGCGACGAGAACCCTCGCCCCTGCCGATTCCAATACATGAGTCATGAGGCAGAGCTGATCCTGATTGTCATCCACAACCAGGATCAGCAATCCCGTCAATATTCGTTCTTCACGCATGCCACAGGATCCATGGTCCAGGTGGAGCCGCCGCCAATGGCGTCGGAATCGATGTAGTTGATCGTCGTGACGAGATTTGTTCGATTGAGCTCGATCGACCAGAATCCACCGTTGTAGGGAGCGACAAAGTCGTCGTTGAACAGCACCGACGCAGTCGTGGCACCATTCTGTTGAGATGAGAAGAACCGGGTGCCGCTGATTTCGATATTGCCGTCGCGAACCGACCCTGAAGCGAACACGTCGCCGGACTTCATCAACGCGGCTGAATAGGAAAAGTACAATGAAGTATTTTCGAGGCTCCCGTCGCATCCAATCGACGCAATGATCCGGTTGTCGGTTCCGTCCTTTCCATTCTTACCGTCCTTGCCGTCCGATCCGGACGTGCCGACGGCGCCTGGAGCACCGGCGTCGCCCTTTGTTCCTTTGATGTCGATGGCCGCCCATGCGCCGTCCTTGCACACTTTGAAACTCGACGAGGCGACTTCGTAGATGAGGGAGTTGGCTGCCGCGGCGTCGCAGGCAGGGGGTTGCTGACCGGCGTCGACGACCACAGAGAAGGAACGAGTTGTCGGCTCGGACCCGGTCTGTGAGGTTTCGCCGTCTTTTGCAGAATCGGACCCGGAGTCGCTCTCGCCGCCACCAAAGTTGGCTTGGCCGCAGGCCGTCAGGACAATCGTTGTAGCGATCGCGAGGAGATTTCTAGTGATCATGGAAGTTCCTTTTCGAAAATGGGCGACTTGGCTCGCCTGCTGTAAGTAGTTTCAGATCGTCTAAACGACTTCATGTTGTTAGAAAATTCCGGAGCGCCGGACACGGTGTTCGCTGACTCGGACAATTTAGTCCTTTATCCTGCGGAGACGGCCTTGGAAGGTACCCGTCATCCAGGCGCCGTCGATTTTCGCGTCGCTCGATTTGCCGTCCATTCCGAAGCAAAGAGAATCGATGTTCGTACCCAGGACCTCCGCGACGGCCCGGACTTGGCTGATGTTCCGCGGCGCAGCACCTGCCATCCAGTCGGAAAGGACGGACCGGGGCACTCCTGATTTTCGGGATAGATCGGCGGCTCGCAGGCCGTATTCGGCTAACAGGGCTTTGAGCTCTCGAGCTAGCACAAGTTTCATAGGCATTGGTGTCTCCTAGGTTGTTGGGAGGCGTTGTTCAAAGCGAAGGACTCATCGATTGGATCCGCGTCATCCAGGGTCACGCGCTGGAAGTTTGACCCTACGTCCCCGGGTGACGCGGGGTGTTTCGAAGAGGTGGGAGTAACCAATTTCGGTGTCCGTTCCACGAGCACCAAAGGGAGTTAAGATGTCAGTCGTAAGCAAGCTGGAAGTCCTTATCGTCGTCGCAATGGTGGTTAGTTGCGGTGAAACCGCCGAAGAAAAGGATGGTAAGTCGGAAGAGAAGGCTGAGACGTCTCAAGCCACCTTCGGCGGCCCATCGGCCGTCGGCAATCAGGTGACTTTCGATGGCTACGTACTCAATGCTTTTGAAGTCACAGTTGACGACCAGCCCTACAAGGATCTTGAAGACTTCTATACCCAGGAAATTGCGCGTCTGCCTGCGAAGGTCAAGACGGCGGGGTATGACGACTCCTACACGGCGGAATTTGACGCCGGGATCGGCTTTCAGGACCTTTGGACGGACATGAAGGTCTACGTCTCGGCCGACGGCAAGGAGGGCTATCAAGGGTCGGCAGCAGTCGACCAAGATGGTCAGTTCAGCATCGAATTTCCCACGGACGGCAACGACTCGGCCTACCGAGTCCGCGCCAATAAACGGATTAGCGTGTTGATTTCCAACGGCGAGAAGACCGACAGGCTTTGCTACAACTTCTCAGCCATTGAGCGATCCGTCCTTCTTTCTGACAAGTCGAAGCCGATCATCCTCGACAGCTTTTCGACCAGTCTTACGGCCTATGACTGCAGCCAGGCGGACGAGGGCGGCGGAATGAAGATTCCTGATCAAATGGTCGGAGCGACCTCGGCGTTGCTGCTGCGTAAAGGCATGACCAAGGCGCAGGTCGTCGATCTGTTTGGCAAGAATGATCTTCATGTCAACGGTGACGCCTGGTGCTGGTCACCCAGGGCCGAGCCGAACCCAATCTGCGCCATTGATTACGCGAGTTCTTGTAATTGCTGGGTGGGATTCGATGACGAAGGCCTGGTCGACAGTCAATCGAACATCCGGGCGGATAGGCTGGATCTTTCGACCTGGTAGGACGCAACCCTTGAAAACTCGAGGCACTAAAGCTTGGGCCTTTGATGCCGATAAACTGACAGATGCTTAGTTTGGGGTGACCGTGGCTGGCCGCAATTCTCAAATCTCTCGGATCTACTGCATCCTCGATATTCTCGAAGGAGCCCCGCAGGGTCTATCTGCTGCCGAAATCGCGATCCGAGTGAATGATCGCGGGCACGAAGTGGGTAAACGGACCGTGTACCGGGACCTTCAGGCACTGAATGCTGCGGGCTTCCCCCTTCACGAACGTGGCCAGACGGAAGACAAGGGCACTCGCTGGGCGCTCGATAAGACGACGCGGATTACCGACTATCTGACCCTTTCTTCCAGAGAACTTATCGCCCTATACCTCGCCAGGTCGTCCCTGGTTCCTCTGCGCGATACGCCGTTCTTCAACGACTTGGAGCAGGCGTTCGCCAAGATCGAAGAAAAGATCGGCAAGCGTAGCCGCGACTTCTTCCAGGGGCTCGAAGGCGAGTTTCGCTTCGAGGCGGCTCCCAAGTGGGGCCTGGGAGTCGACCCAGACGTGGTCGAGACCATCAGGGCGGGGTGCTCCGAGCGGCAGGTCCTTTCTATCACATATAAGTCCACCAACAGTGGTCGGTGCGACGCGAGACTCGTCGGTCCTCAGTACTTGTATTTTGCCAAGGGGTCGCTGTACTTCGTGGCCGAAGACCTTGGCGACAGCATCGTAAAAGTCTTTAGCGTGCCCAGAATTCAGGCGGCCGCGATGACGGAGCAGGAATACGCGAAGGATCCAGTCGACCCAGAAGAATTCTTCGGCAACTCGTTCGGAGTCTTCCGCGGTGCGGTGCCAGTCGTTGTAAAGCTAAAGGTCCAGTCACCGCTCGCGACTTACCTCAAGGAGAGGCAGTGGCATTCCTCTCAGAGAGTCGTCACCAATCAAGACGGATCGATTGAGATGACGTTCGACGTCGCGCTGACTCCTGACCTCGAGCAATGGATCTTAGGGTTTGGGGCTAAGGTAGAGGTTGTTGAACCGGCGGAGCTAAGGCGCAAGGTCGCTGATGCGGCCCGTGGGGTCGTCGGGCTGTACCGGGCGAGCTAGTGACCTCGGCTGACGCGGGGCATCCCGAAGATTCGTGAAACCACCTCAAGGAGGTCTTTCATGGGTCGCCTAAAGATAGCTGGCAGCATTTTAGCCTTTGTATTTATGCAGGCCATTGCACTTGTTGCGGTCTTTGCAGCGTTGCAAGTGATTGCTCCGAGCCTTGCTGAATTCCGCAGGTACGTTGACGCAGATCTGCCCAACCTGCTGTTGGCCTTAGGCGTCGGTGTTGGCGTCACCTACATATGTAATAACCTGTAAATACAGATAAAAATTGGCGTGTCCCCAGATGACGTGCACCACCCCGATGATTCTCTTGGAAACAAACTGCAGGAGAAAACAACCTCATGTCCTCAATCAAATGCCCGCACTGCCAAACCGAGATTTCGCTGACCGACGCCTTGGCGCACGACGTCTTGAAAGAGAAGTTGGTCGAAGAGCGCGCCAAAATCACCAAAGTGGTTACCACTGAACTGCGTGGCCAGCTCGAAAGCGAAATCGCCGACCAGCGGGACCGGCTCAAGGCCGAGGCCACCCGCATCAAAGAACTGACCGAAGTTGAAAAGTCCATGCGAATCAAGGTTCGCGAGTTGGAAGATAAGGCCCGCGACGCCGAGCTCGCAGCCAATCGCAAGTTTGACGAGGAGCGACGCAAAATCGAAGTGGAAGCGGGGCGTCGTGCGTCCACCGAGCTCCAAAGGAAGGTCGACGAACGCGACCTTCAGATCGACGGCCTCCGTCGTCAGATCGAAGAACTCGGCCGCAAGGTCGATCAAGGCTCACAGCAGGCGCAAGGTGAAGTCGTGGAGCTGGCAGTCGAACGCTCTCTAGCCGAAATGTTTGCAGCAGACCGAATTGACCCCATTGCTACGGGTGTCCGCGGTGCCGACGTCATGCAGACGGTCAGGAGCACCAATGGGGCGGCTGCAGGCAAGATTTCCTGGGAGGTCAAACGGACCAAACATTGGAAAAATGAATGGCTCTCCAAGGCCAAGTCCGACTGCCTAGCTGCAAATGCCGATGTCGCCGTAATCATCACGCAGGCGATGCCTGCCGACGTCGAGTCCCTGGAATTGATTGACGGCGTCTACGTCGTGAGTTTTGACTGCTGGCGCATTCTGGCCGTAGCCCTGCGTAAGGCCGTGATGGACGTCCATGCTGCCCGACTTGCCCAAGTTGGTCGCGAAACCAAAGCCGCGAAGATCTATTCCTTTGTCACAGGCAGCAAATTCAAGCAACAGATCGACACCATCGTACGGAGCTATACGACCCTCAAGGATCAGTTGGAAAAGGAAAAGCGAGCTCTAGCCAAGTGCTGGTCCGAACGCGAACGTATCCTTTCAGACGCCATTGAGACGACCGCCTCAATGCACGGCGAGATTCAGGCGATTGCGGGTGAGGAGCTGCCTGAAATCGCGCAACTGGCCTTTGCGGAAGGTGGTGGGCTATGAAATCCAAGCACTGTGCTGTCGTGCTGTTGTTCGGAGTTGCAACCCATGTCTGCCTGAAGGCTGCAAAATTGACCGTCCTCGCTGACGTCGGCGATGAGGGGGTTCAGCCAGAACCTCAGGACGAAGAAGGGGATGGGCTTTCACCCGCTGCAGGTAAGACTTGGACCGTTGAGCGCACTACTCGCGGCAGCCATCCGAGGCTATGCCGGCCGGCCCCTTTCTATTGTATAGAGATGGGCCATGCGGGGAGGGGATATGAAGAAAACCCGGAAGCGTGAAGAGCATCTCCTGAGTCCAGAAGAAATTCGGGCGCTCCTTGAACTTGATCCTGGGGATCTTCCACATTATTCGTTTGAAGAGTTGCATGAGGATGCCGTCGACAGGGCGAAACGCTTAGAGCGTAAGAAGCTTCCGAACTAGCAATGGGCTGTCAGTTAAAGGTCTGCCGCTGCCAGTCGAAACGCCAGACCGGCAACTAACAGCCACAGTGCGGCCTGCGGACTCACGATAAGCGAACACGGCCGGATTTGCCCAGTGCGCTCTGGCGCCTCTATGCCATGGCAAGGCTGATGCAGAAGTCTGACATATGGTCGTCGCCATCCGCCACTGTCGTCGTGACCGGCAAAATCTGCCGATAAGGCGCTGTGTGTTTACTTAGTTAAATCTAAAGGGGGCTAAGGAATGGCCGATCCTTCCACTAGGGAGATCAACCATGTCCAAGTCCAAAGCTCGCTACCTCACCAAGTCGCGTCACAAGCTCGCTCTCGAATGCCCGACTAAACTGTTCTACAAGGGGAAGCCCGACCAATACGAAGACGGATCGGTCGACGATCCGTTCCTGATCGCCTTGGCTCGCGGCGGCTTTCAGGTCGGCGCGCTCGCCCAGTGTTACTACCCAGGTGGAGTCGAAGTCGAAGTTTTGGAGCACGCCGAGGCGTTGGCTCAGACGGAGGAACTCCTTAAGCGCGAACAGGTCACGATCTTTGAGCCGGCGTTCCGTTCCGGCGAACTCTTCATCCGCGCCGACATCCTGGTCAAAAATGGCGACCAGCTGCGGCTTATCGAGGTGAAGTCGAAGTCCTTTGACCCGGAGGAAGAAAGTCCCTTCTTCGACAAGCGTCTTTACGCCAAAGGCAAGATCAAGATCAAAGACGACTACGCGAAGTATCTCTATGACGTCGCATTTCAGACGCTGGTACTCAAGGGCGCTTACCCGGAATTCAAGGTCACGAGCTACCTGATGCTATCGGACAAGTCCAAAACGGCGACAGTCGAGGGGCTCAATCAATTCTTTTTGCTCGGGACCGACGAGAACGGCCGCACGACTACGACCGTGAAGCCTGGGTTGAAGAAGGCGGACCTGGGGCAACAGGTCCTCTGCGAAATAAACGTCGATGAAGCCGTCGCCGCGATTTTGGAAGACCGGGATGAAGGGCGGCCTGCTGCCGACCGAGTCAACGGCCTACCGTTCGCCAAAGAAGCAACGTACTTGGCGGACATGTACGTCAAGGACCAGCGAATCCCGGGGCGGCCAGGTAAGCACTGTAAGACCTGTGAATTCCGAGTCAATGCAACTTCTCCGGTGAAGTCTGGATTTGCCGAGTGTTGGACTGGCGAGGCCAAGATCAAACCGCAGGAAGTTGCTGAGGCATTCGTCTTCGACGTCTGGAAATTCCGCAAGTCCGAGGGCCTGATCGAAGACAAGAAATTCTTCATCAAAGACCTGATTGAGGATGACGTCGCCCCGTCATCGGGGAAAGACGATGCGGGACTCTCGTCGAGCCAGCGGCAGTGGTTGCAGGTGGATTTTGAGCAAAAGGGACGGACTACGCCCTTCGTCGATGGGGCCGGGCTGAAGGAAGTCATGGCTGGATTCAAGTACCCCCTGCACTTCATCGACTTCGAGACGACTATGGTCGCCGTGCCGTTCAGTGCCGGTCGTCGACCTTATGAGCAGACTGCGTTTCAGTTTTCGCATCACAAATTGCACCAGGACGGTACGATCGAACACGCGGGACAGTTTCTGTCCGCGGCGAGGGGAAAATTTCCCAACTACGACTTTGTCCGGGCATTGAAGAAAAGCTTGGGCGGGGATGAGGGGACGATCTTCCGGTATTCCCATCATGAAAATTCGGTCCTCTGCCAGATTCACCGGCAATTGGCGGCATCAACCGAAGCTGACAAGTCCGAGCTGATGTTTTGGATCGAGCAAGTCACCAAGACGGGCAAAGGGGTGACGCCGAGCTGGGAAGGCTCCCGCAGTATGGTCGACCTATGCGACTTGGTGAAAAAATACTACTACCATCCGGCTACCAAAGGGTCGAATAGTATCAAGTACGTGCTGCCGGCGGTTCTCAGCGATTCCAAAGATCTGCAAGAGAAGTTTAGCAAGCCGATCTACGGCGAATCGGGTGGCATCAAGAGTTTGAACTTCAAAGATTGGATTTGGATCAAGGTGGAAGCCGGCGGGGTCGTCGATCCGTATTCCCTGTTACCAAATGTCTATCGGAACTTGACTGCGGAACAATTGAACCAGGTCATGTGCGGAAATGATGAGCTAGCGAACGGCGGGTCCGCGATGACGGCCTATTCAATGATGCAGTTTACGGAGATGAAGGACGAGGAGCGGCAGGCGCTGAACTCCGCGCTTCTTAAGTACTGTGAGTTGGATACCTTTGCGATGGTTCTGCTGTACTTGTATTGGGATGAGTTTGTGAGCGGTGAGCGGGCTTCAATAGCCGCCTGAGGTAGAGTCGCCAGATGTCAGTTTGTGGTCGGCCAGGCGAGCCGAGCACCAAAGCTTATGACGTCGAAGATCGTATGAATTTTGTTTGCACTCAATAGGGATTGAAATTTTCCCATATCGGAAATGGCCCCGAGATGGGCCTCGGCCTGGTCGTCATACCGGATGGCTGCCGAAATGTCGGAATCTATGGCATTTCGACACTTATACTGAAAGAGGGCATAAGCGTCAAAATGGTCATTTGAGTCAAATTGCAAGTGTTCCGGGTGGATACATCCGTCTGGTTTGCCCTTGGGAAACTCGAATATCGGGAGGCCTTTGCAGGTGGTTCCGCAACGAATCTTTGGTTCCATCGACCTTCACTGCCACGACTTCCCAACAAAGAGAAATGACCTCGAAGGTCTGCCTCCGACTTGAGATTTCGGGAATTCGGTCGATAGATCTCCGGGAGGCTGAATATGAAGGTCATCAAGGATGCAGTGACATTCTACGAACGAACGGGGATCGTCTGGGTCTACGAAGAGCTCATGCACCTCGGAATCGTCCCCCAATTTTCCCTCAGCCTGTTCGAGCAAAAGGACCTTCCTCGACTGCGGGCCTTCTGCAAAGCAAACCCCGGCTATCACATTCTGTCCGGCATCTCACCGCTGATGACCGTAAATTACGAAGTCCCGGATGCCAGGTGCTTTCGGTTGGGGGATGGCGACGCAGATCCTGAATTGACCTACGTGCGGACCGAAATGATCAACCCTTT
>JAYVBB010000025.1:0-5975 GCA_043750715.1 Pseudomonadota bacterium
GGCGAATTCCTGCTTGCTCACCTGGGGGGGCATCGGATCCTCCTTGGATCAGTTGGGGGGGTGTGGCGGGGTTTTGATTTCGTTGCGGGGATATGGAAATTCTAAGACGAGGCGGAGCCTCGAAACAACGGGAAATGTTTGCAGCACAAGGCTTTGGCGGGGAGTGCCATGGCTTTGACTCGGCGGTTTTAGCCGAGCCAATGCGAGGCATGCCGGCCGGTCGCGTCGGCAAGCGTCTTGTGCGGATGGAAAACGAGTCGCGGCACTTCCACGAACATGCAATTGGCCAGGTCGCTGTTGCCTAGCAGCTCGTAGAGAATGGTCTCGTGGTAGAGCACCTTCTCGCCGCGAAACGACTTCTCGGAGAGAAGCCAAAAATCGCGGTTGTTGCGGGCATAGTAGTCAGGATCGGTGGTGATCTCCGCGGCCACGAAAACCGGGTTGAAGTGCGTGGCTTTCGCGGGATTGGCGAGGAAGGCGGCTTTGTCCTTCTCGCTGACGTGGGGGACTTCCACGCACAACTTGGGCGTCCCGCCGCCTTCGCCTTTGATGAAGCAAGGCGTGCCGCCCACGTCCCTGCCGGTGTTCGGAACCTGGCCCACGGTATTGACGGGACGCAGGTAGAGAGCGAGCAAAGACTGCGCGGTACGCGGAGACGGTGCAGAGGAGTGAAACAGGTGAGCCTGCGCTTCCGCGAGGACGTCCAGCGGCGCCAAATGCTTGGCAGGGGCGTCAACCAGCAGCGGTTCGGCAATTTTTGCCGCGCGCTCGACGTCGCCCTTTTCCAGCGCGGCGCGAATTCCGCGCACGGCTTGGAGGACTCGGCGGTGGCCGGCGAGGAAAAGATGGGTCGCTTCGAGCGCCGCGGCGCTCGTTCCCATGACGTTGTCGATATTTCGGATGAATAGCGAATGAGCTCCCGGCGCGCACTTGCCCGCAGCAGGAAACAGCTGCGCCAGCGCACCGTGGCCAGCAGGCACCGCCGACGGTTTGCCCGAGGCGTCGAGGTAGATTTCCCCGTCGGCGCGAAAGCGGAGAGTCGAGAGATTGTTGCCCTGCTCCAGGAAATAGCGCGGCAGACGCGACGGTCTGTCCGCCTTGGCCAGCGAGCTCGCGAACGGGTAGGGCATGCCCGGCGGCGTGACGTAAACTTCGGCGGCGAGGTCGGGCATCTTTTCGTGCTCGCGGACTTTCATCGCCAGAAAGGACATGCCTTCCTTGACGCAAGGCATGAGGGCTTTCGGCAGGTTCAGGTCGCGCGCCAGCTCGGCGAGCTCCGTTTGCGGGACCCGGGAAAGCTTGGCCTTGGAGCGCATGAGCTCCGCGATGCTGGCGGGGAGCGGCCACTTCTCCGCCCCCTCCGCGATCAGGCTCGAGAAAGCCGCGTCGAGCTCGTCTTTGGCTTCGTCTTCGAGGGCCTGCAGGAGCTTGGCCAGCGGCATCGAGTAGCGGCTCGCCGCACCGGCCGACGGCACGAAGGCGACGAAGTCCCGGGCATCCGGAGTCGGCGCTCCTTTGGCCACGGCAGCGAGGGGAAGAATCCCGTCATTGTCCAAGCGGCAGGTATCGAGGATCTCGATCTGGGGTTTCGCCCCCGTGCGCACAGCGTTGCGCACGCGCGCCGCGTGGACTTCCATCAAGTCGTAGTCGAGGCCCATGGCGACGATCGCGGCCTTGTGACGCGCCAGGGAGTTGTCTCGGGAATCGCTCAAACTCTGCTCGCCCGAAGGATCAGCTTCGTGTCGCTGCCAGGCTTGCCAAGGAAGCCCTGAGCGCCGCCGTGCGGACGACTGATGATGCGTCGGATTCTGCCATGGTTGCGAGGCTTTGTCCAATGTCGATGGCCGCGGAAACCTGCTCCATGGCGTGACACGTCGCGGCTTTGACCCACGGTGATGTCTCGGCCGTCAGCAGGTCTTCGGCGACGGTCGCCGCGCCTGCGCCCCCGTCGTATTCGGCGATGCGCTGCAGCAGGGCCGCAAGCCCTTGGCTCGACAGCGGGCGGATGGAGAGGATCAACCGTTTGAAGTGCTCCGAGTCGTCGGCAGGTAGCTGCCGAAGGACGGCCGCCTGGTACGCCGCCGGAAGCTTCGCGAGCGCTGCCGGCGCCAAAGCGGATTCGCCGCCGACGTTCAGGTAGTTGCGCGCGAACGCTTCCGCGGTGATCTCTTCGCCCAGCGGCAGGAGCTTCCAACGCACGGTGCCCGGATCCTTGGCATCGCGGTTGGTGACCGGCCGGACGAGCTGCAGCCGTTCGAAAGACTCGAACAGGTGGGCAGTGAGAACCAACGGATCGGCTCCTGCCAGCTCGGGAAAGGCCGGCGCGACTTTGGCGGCAAGCTGGCGCACCGAAGCTTCGCCGCGTTTACCCAGGCTGACCAGGACGGCCAGAAAGCGGTGGCCGCCGTGCTCTTGCAGCATGTCGCGCCAGGGCGCCTCGACGTTCGTCATCAGGTAGCGGAGGCGATGGGACCAGAGGGCGAGCGGCTGAAGCTTCAGCTCTTTCGCGAGGTCGCAAAGCACGTCCGCGATCCTGGCGTCGAGCTCGGTCGCGAAGCGGACGCCGCCCTCCTTGCCTCCGGCGAGCCAGCGCATCGCTTCTTTGATGCGGCGGAACAGCTGGTCGCCCAGTCCGAGCTCGGCTCCGAGCTGAGTTTCGTTCGCCGCGGTCGCGCTCTCCACGCAGACATAGCGTACGAACTCCTCGTCGGTCGGCGGCACCGGACGGACTTCGGGCCCTTGGTCCGGGCTGACGCCGGGCGACGCGAGCAGGGCCGAGCTCAGGCGCTCGACGATGACGCGCGGCAGACCGTATTCGCGGCAAAGGTGATCGTCCAGAGCGTCTTTGAAGAGCGGCGTCTTCCGCCAGTGACCGTGACGCCTCAGCGCGTAGACGAGCTCTTGCTCGAACGCACGCAAGACGCCGCGCGGAACGAGCGCCTCTTCCCGCACCGTGGCGCTCGCTTTGGCGAAGGCCAAGGCGAGCCTCAAGGTCGACTCTTCATGACTCATGGTGGTGATGTCCTTTGACTCGATTATAGCCGACGCCAGACGAAGCCCGAAAATCGGCGCAACTCTAAGCTTTTGGAGCCCGATTCCGATAAGGAAGATGGCGAAGCTCGCTTGCCCGCGCGGCCTTTTCCGCCGGATTCTCGAGGCGGCGAAGTCACCTAGAACAGAGAAGGAATCAAGCAAGCTTCGGCAAAGGGAAAATGTGACCAAGGAAAGCGAAAAGACGTATGGCCCGTTACTGACCGGCCTGGGGTTCTCTGCGGAGAGCCGTCAGACTTGGACGCTTTGGCGTTTGGGCGGAAAAAATCCGGCGGAATCTCGGGAATCCGGCAAGAACCGCAAGGTTCCGAAGTCGTCTTCGCGCCTTGTGAACCCCTGGCTAGTGGGTGACCTCGAGCTGGCCGAGCGCCGCACCGGCTTGGCCCTGCACAAGCTGACGGTCTCCCTGAACAAAGACACTTTGCTTGCGAACCTGACGGCAGCGACGAAGAAATACTTCGGCCCACGCGCCAGCGCCGACTTCGTCTTCGGACCCGGCGGCGACGTGTGGTGCGTGTTCGAGTTCTCGCGTCCGGGTTCGCGCGAAAAAGCGGCGGGACCGGCGCAAACGGCTGCCGGCGCTTTGCTGCCGCTCGGCATCGGCGGCTTCAATTTCCGCCTGGTCGCGAACGGCGCGCAATGCGAAGTCCTGGTCTCGGAATTTTTCGGCTTCGGCTTCCTGCCGCCGGGCTTCGCCTCGGTGCCGCTGCGCCTGATCGCCGACGCCCTGGCGGTCCGCCTGAACGACAAAGACCAGGAAGCGGAGTTCCTGAAGAGCCCGTCCATCAACGAGCTGCGCTTCCCCATAGCGACGCTCGCCGTCCGCCCGCTGTTCCCCCAAAACGACGAGGCGGAAGAGCTGCTGCAAGCGCTGATCAAAGGTAAATCTCACCTGACGCCGACCGTCCTCACCGACGGCGCCGGGCTCCAGGTGGTCACGCCGAGCGACGACCTCGAAATCCCGCCAGGAGTTCTGGAGGTCACGCACGTGCCTCTCGAAGTGCTCGAGGCGCGCGAGCGCGAAGGCCAGCTCCGCGACGTCGACGCGATGATCCTTGCGGGCAAGCTGAGCCGAGCCGCAGAAGTGGTGGCGTCGCGCCTCGGCGACGACCCCACCAGCGTCTACCTGATGCGTCGCCTGGCCCTCCTCGGCATCACGGGGGTCAAGGACCGGGAGCTGAGCTTCGTCCAGAAGGCGCTGGCCATCGAACCCGACAACAAGCTGTTCCTGTCGCTCGCGGTCGACCTCGGCCTCGAAGACGGCGATCAAAGCGCCGTGCTGCAGGCGCTGTCGCGTCTCGGCGCGCTCCTCATGGAACACATCCCGGGAGCCGACTCCTTGCCGGCTTTCGACATCGTGCTGCCGGAGCTCCTCGGCGACGCCTGGTGCGTCGAGGACCGCCGCAAGGCCGAGGAGTGCTACCAGCGGATCATTCAGCGCCGCGGCGACATGCCCCGGATTCTGCGCAAGCTGATCTCCATTTCGAAGCTAGGAGGCCGTCCCGAGACCGAGGTGTCCTACCTCAGCCGCCTCGCTACCGTCGAACGGCGTCGCATCGAGCTGGCGAAGATCCATTTCCGCCTCGCCGAGCTGCGCCGCCAGCATCCCACCGGACGCGACGAAGCGGTCAGCCTGGCTCTCAAGTCCTTGAAGCTCGATCGGGCACACTACGACTCGGCTTTGCTAGCAGCCGAGCTCCTCGTCGAGAAGGACCGCGCCGAAGAGGCGGTTCAGCTTCTCGACGGACTTCTGAAAGACAAAGCGGTCAACCTGGCCGGTCGCGCCCGCGCGCGGTTGGAAACCATGATCGGCCGCATCTGGAACAAGCACATCGGCCGCCCTGATCTCGCGGAGACCCGCTACGAGCAGGCGTTGGCCCTCGATCCGGGCAACCTCGACGCATTGAAGGATCTCGAGTCCATTTACCGCGCCGGTCAGCGTCCGGAAGGCCTCGCCACGCTCCTCGAAGCGCAGTTCACGGTCTTCGAGAAGCTCGGCAACAGCGAAGCCCTCCGGCACGCCTTCGACGAGCTGGTCACGCTTTACAGGGGCGTGCTCGGCCAGCCGAAGCGGGCCTTCGAACTCTACCAGCGCCTGCTAGGCTCGACCGCCATCGAACCGCAGGAAATCGACCGCGTCCTGAGCTGGCGCGACATCGAGATCGACTGGCACGACCTTTACGCCAAACTCAACGCAAAACTGTCGAGCATTCCAGGCGGTCAAAAGCGCGCGCACTTCCTCTGCCGACTCTCGGAGATCTGCCGTGACAAGCTGAAGGATCAGCGCGGAGCGCTCGGTCATCTGCGTGCTGCCTTGGACGAAGGCTACGTCGACGAGACGGGCTTTCAGTTCCTGGTCGAGGCGCTTTCGGCCGAGCAGGACTTCGTCGCGCTCGCGCGGTGCTACGAGACGCGGATCGAGCAGGCTCCGATGGCGGAACGACGCCGCCTGCTGATCGAGCTCCTGGCGCTGCCGAACGTCCTGTCCGACCCCAAACGTGATCACCTGGCCGTGCACGCGTACTGCCTGGACACGACTTCCGACAAAGTCCTGCAGCAGCGCTTCCGCTTCTATCAAAGCCTGGACGACACCGACGGCGTCGAGCGCCTGCTTCAGGCCGTACTGGCCGAGGCGAGTCTGACGCAGTATCAAAAGACGCATTGGACGCGCTTCGCCGTCGAGGTGCTCGAAGCCTGCGTCGACGAGCAGCGCTTCGTCACCATCGACGCGCTCTACCGCCGGCTGCTCGAATTCGCCGAGGACCGCATCGCGATCTACCAGGACGCGATCGGCAGCCTCAAGGAAAGCCAGGATCTAAAGCGCCTCCAATACTACGTGGCCGAGCTGCTCGCCGCAGGACTGCTGCCTGCGATCGACGAGCGCCTTGCCGTGAAACTCCTGGCGGGGCTCGATCACGAGCTGG
>JAYVBB010000026.1:0-2426 GCA_043750715.1 Pseudomonadota bacterium
CTTTTCCCAGTGCTGTATCAGCTTGGGTAACACTTCAAACTTGCGTCGCCGCCGGCATCCAGTCCTACGACGTGCAGTCGCCGCTTTGGTCGGACGGCGCCGCAAAGGAACGCTTCGTCTACGTGCCCCAAGGGCAGAAGCTGAAGCTCAAAGCCGACGGCACCTTCGAGTTCCCGCTCGACACCGTCTTGATCAAGCACTTCTACCAACCGCTCCGTTCCAACGGCCAGGCGGTGACCAGGATCATCGAAACGCGCTTCCTAGTGAAGAAGGCGCAGGGCTTCCAAGGCTATTCTTACAAGTGGAACGACGGCGCCACGGAAGCGACGCTGCTCGGCGGCGCCGCGACGCGCGAGCTCGTGCTGGCGACCACCGGCGGAGACGAAGCCTACTCGTACTACTTCCCCGGCAGCGGCGATTGCACGCGCTGTCACGCGCCGGGAACGGGCGGCTCGCTCGGCCTGGACGCCGGCCACTTGAACTTCGGCACGCAGAACCAGCTGACCCGGCTCGCCGGCCTCGGCGTGATCGATTCGGCGACGCTGCCGTCCGATCTCAGGACGCTGCCAAGCTATCCCAGCGCCGACGACGCCGGCGCGTCGCTGGACGCCAAGGCTCGCTCCTACCTCCATACTCAGTGCGCCGAGTGCCACAACAAAGCCTTCGGCACCGCGCAGGGCAACTTCGACCTGCGGTACTCGCTGTCGTTCGCCGAAACCAAAGTTTGCAACACGGCGCCGATCACGGGAGACCTCGGGGTGGCCAACGCCAGGATCGTCGTCCCGGGCAATCCGGATAAATCGCTTCTCTGGCTGCGCGTTCACAGCATGGTCAAAGGCGAGCGCATGCCTCCGCTGGCGAGCACGCGGCGCGACGTCCAGGGCGACGACCTGCTGAGGCGCTGGATTCAGCAGACGAGTGCCTGCCCTTGAGCCATACGGGCGGATTTTCTCCACCCGTGTCCGAAACTCCCGCCGTCCAAGCGCCAAACTGGCCGAAAGCGCGCCAAGCCGGCGCTTTTTCTGCGGCACGCGCTTTGCTCTAAGTCAGGCGGCGCGGCGGTCCGCAAGACCAATACGGCGCTGGTCTTCGCGGTGCGCAAACCCGCGGGCCACCGCGCTCGAGGCGTCAGCCACCGATGTTGGCTGGCGCCTCGTCCTCAAGGTGAAATCAGGCGGTCGACTTCCGCGAAGTCGGCCGCCGTTTCGTGCGCGGAGCCGCCGACCGTCCCCGGACGCACGAGTTGGACGGTGCGCATCCCGGCGGCCTTCGCCGCATCCAGCTCCTGGGTTACGTCGGAAAGAAATAGAATCCGGCCGGCAGGCACCACGACCTCGGCGACGATCTTGCGATAAGCGCTCGCGTCGCGTTTCGCTCCCACTGCGGTGTCGAAGTAGTGGGAAAAGAACGGCGTCAGGTCGCCCTCGCGCGTGTGACGGAAGAGCAGCTTCTGCGCCTCGACCGAGCCGGACGAATAGATTCCGAGGGCGAGGCCGCGTTGCGTCCAGCGCGCCAGCGCCGGCTTCACGTCCGGGTAGATCTCGGACAGGAGCTCGCCCGCTTCGTAGCCCTCGCGCCAGATCCGGCCCTGCAGCTCCTTGAGCGCCGGCTCCTTCCGGTCTTCCTCGATCCATTTCAGCATTTGGCGGGCCGTCGCCTCGTCCTGCACGAACCGCCGCAGGTGCTTTTGCGAAAACGGGAACAGTACGTCGTGCACGAACGTGATCGGCGTCGTCGTGCCCTCGATGTCCGTCAAGACGTAGGAGGTCGTCAAAACAGCGAGTCGACGTAGTCGGGAGCCTGGAAGCGGCGGAGGTCGGCTGCCTTTTCTCCGACGCCGATGTAGCGGACGGGAATCTGGAACTGATCGGTGATGCCGAGCAGGACGCCGCCCTTGGCCGTGCCGTCCAACTTGGTCACGATCAAACCGGTGAGCTTGGCGACCTCGTTGAAGGCTTTGACTTGCGCGACCGCATTTTGGCCCGTGGTCGCGTCGATGACGAGCCAGGTTTCGTGCGGCGCGCCCGGCAGGTCCTTGCCGATCACGCGATTGATCTTGCCGAGCTCGTCCATCAGCTCGTTCTTGTTGTGAAGACGGCCGGCGGTGTCGATTAGGAGCACGTCGACTTTTCGCGCCAACGCCGCCTTGACGCCGTCGTAGGCCACGGCGGCCGGATCGGATCCTTGCTTGTGCTTCACTACGTCGACGCCCAGGCGGTCACCCCAGACCGAGAGCTGCTCGATCGCCGCCGCGCGGAACGTGTCGCCTGCGGCAAGCAGCACGTCTTTGTCTTCCGCCAGGAAATGCGCGGTGAGTTTGCCGATGGAGGTCGTCTTGCCGACGCCGTTGACGCCGACGATCAAAATGATGCGCGGGCCGCTTTCGGGGAGCACTTCCGGCTTCGCCGACGCCGTCTCGAACAGGG
>JAYVBB010000027.1:0-9398 GCA_043750715.1 Pseudomonadota bacterium
CCGGGAACCGGCTCCAGCTCGGCGATGATTTGGACGTTTTCGATCACCTGCTCGAGAGTGATTTTCATCGCCTTGGCGATCGCGACGAAGTTCCGGTTCTCGAGCTCAGGGAGATGGTTCTCGATGATTCTTTCGACCAGGCCGTTCTTCAGGCCGGCGTTCCGGACCTGGTTGTAGAGGCATTCTTTCAGGTCGCGGGCGCCGACGCCCGGCGGATCGAGGCGCTGGATCGCGTCGAGGATGTCCTCGACCTGCTCGATCTCGAACTTCTCGTTGTCGGCGATCTCCTGCGTGCCCTGGACCAGGTAGCCACGCTCGTCGATGTTGCCGATCAGGACGGTCGCGATTTTTTTCTCGGCTTCGTCGAAGTCCTGCTCGCCTACCTGAGCCATCAGGTGCTCTTGGAGAGTGTTGGCCTTCGTGACCATGTTTTCGTAGTTCGGGTGCTCTTCGTCCGAGGCGTTCTTGCGGGAAGCCGTCGTACCGGCGGGGCCCTGCGACTCCTGGTACCGGGACATCTGGTCCCAGTCGCCCTCGGCGCCTTCGCTGTTCTTGTCGTTGCCGATCGAGTCGACGATGGAGCTCGCTTCCTTGATCTGCTCGGAAACGACCTGCTCCTCGGTCCGTTCCTTCTCGCGCTCGACCTGGGCGGTTTCTTCCGGCGACTCGGCGATGCCTTCTTCCAGACACGGGTTTTCGGCGAGCTGCGTCGCGACGAACTGCTCGAGCTCCATGCGCGACAACTGCAGGAGCTTGATCGCCTGCTGAAGTTGCGGCGTCATCAAGAGCTGTTGAGTGAGCCGTAGACTCTGTTTTAGTTCGAAACCCATGGCTCTATACTAAGGCGTTGCGGGGCCTATATGCAAAATAAATTCCAACCTGATATCTCACTCGAATTCGTCCTAGTCCCATGAATCTAATGGAGAATCGGCGCAGAGTGTTTTGCAAGTTCAGTGCGGCGAGGAGCCGTTTTTGGTAAGTAGAGGCGCCCTCACAGCCGAAAGTTCTCGCCGAGGTACGTTTCCTTGACGGTCTGGCTGTTGGCGATTTCTTCGGGCAAGCCGTGCGCGATGATCTCGCCCCCGGACAGGATGTAGGCGCGGTCGCAGCTGCCGAGCGTTTCCCGGACGTTGTGGTCGGTGATCAGGACGCCCAAGCCTTCGTCGCGGAGCTTGCCGATGATGCCTTGGATCTCCTGGACGGTCATCGGGTCGATGCCGGCGAACGGCTCGTCCAGCAGCAGAAACTTCGGGCGGATGATGAGCGCGCGGGCGATCTCGACGCGGCGGCGCTCGCCGCCGGAGAGTGCGGCTCCCATCGATTTGGAGATGTGACGGATCTGGAACTTGCCGAGCAGCTCATCGAGAAAGCCTTCCCGGTCTTCCCGCGGCACGTGGCACACCTCCATCACAGAGGTGAGGTTGTCCTCGACCGACATCTTGCGGAAGATGGACATGTTCTGCGGAAGGTAGCTGATCCCCTTCCGCGCGCGGATGTGCATCGGGAGGTGCGTGATGTCTTCCTCCCCCATGAACACCTGGCCCTTCGAAGGGTAGAGAAGGCCGACGACCATGTAGAAGCTGGTGGTCTTGCCGGCGCCGTTGGGGCCAAGGAGGCCGACGACCTCGCCGGTGTTGACCGTGAAGCTGGCCGACTTGACCACTTGCCGCGTCTTGAACCACTTTTCGAGCTCGACCGCCTTGAGCTCGAGCTTTTCGCCCGTTCGCGTTTCCAACCGGGTGGGACTCACTTGTCCTTGTCCCCCGGAGCAAGCTCACCCGTGACGCGGTCCATTTTGACCCAGCCCGTGTTCATCTCGTAGGTCATTTTTTTGCTGCGAACGACGGACTCGTCGCCGCGCCAGAGCTTGACGTTGCCTTCCATGACGACAGTGCGCTCTTTGTTCAAGAATACGCCCCGGTCGCCGAAAGCGCGGAACTTCTCGCCGCTGTTTTCGTCGACGCCGTTGACGCGGACGTTGCCTTCCGTGACGACCTTGATGACTTCGTGGCTCGCCTCGTCGAAGAAGACCTGGGCGTGCTCGGCTTCCATCTTCATGTCGCCTTGCGTGACGACGACGTCCTGCACGAGCTCGACCATGCCCTTTTCGCGAAGGCCCTTCAGGCCTTTGCTTTCGAAATGCACGGGCTCTTTATCTTTCTTGCCCTTGCCGCCCGTCTTGCCGGCTTTCTTCGGCGGCATCACCGTCGTATTGGCCACCGACGTCGCGCCTTTGGGGTGCGGCGTCGGTTCCTTGATCCCGGACTCGTTTTTTTGCGGCTTGGACTCGGCCTTCGGGTCTTTGGGCGTGCCGCTTCCTGTCGCCGTCGACGTCTGGGTGCCGTTGGTCGTCGAAGTCGCGGCTGGTTTGACGGTGGAGTCTTCTTCGTCGAGCAGATCGGCGCGCGCCGGCGCCGAAAGCGCCCAGGCGACGATCATGCCACTCCACCAAGCCCGTTTATGGACCATCGAACGCAACCACGCCTTTCACCGGCCCCTGCATCTCGAGAGCCTGGGTCTCGAGCCCGTAACTGAAGCCTTCGTCGCCAATGAAGACGCGCCCGGGACCTTCGACCCGGACCGGCCGCTGCGACCGTACCAGTTTGTCACTATTTATGAATTCGGCATAGTCCGTGCTCAGCAAGTGTTCCTTCAAGCCAACCTCGACAAAGCCGTTGAGCTCGGCCCGGTCCAGCTCGGTCTTCTGATCCACCAGCTTCATCAGGCTGTTGGTTTTCATGTAGGCGGTCGCCGACTCGGCTTCGAGCGTCTCCCGTTCACCGGCGGAGTTGATCCGCTCGCCTCGGACATCACCGTCGAGCTCGGCCACGTTGGGCTCGTAAAAGTGCCCCAACCGGGAGGTGAGCTTCGCGACGAGCGCCTCGCCTTCATATCTATAGATGGAGAAGTCTTCGAGGACCACGCGCGGCTGCTTGGTGGCCTCGGCCGTCGGGTCTTCACGCCGCGACTTGATCTCGCGCGTCAGGAAGACGTAGAACGCAAGGCCGAGGCAGATCAGAAATCCCGCGATGACGAGCTTTTTGCTCATCAGAGGATTTTAGCAGCTAACAGATCGTGAAGGCGAACGATCCCGACCGGCTTGGTGCTTTTGGTGTCCTTCATGACGAACAGCTGAGTGACGCGCTTGTCGTTCATTAGAGACAAGGCGTCAATCGCCAGGACGCTCTCCGCGATCGTCTTCGGGTTGGGCGACATCAGGTCCCGAGCGATGCAGGTCAGGGTCTTGGCGCCGTTCTTGAGAAGGGCGCGGCGGAGGTCCCCGTCGGAAACGGCACCGACCAGCTCGCCCTTTTTGTTGAGGACGGCCACGATCCCGAAGTTGTGCGCGGTGACGCCCGAAAGCACGGCGTGGAAATCGGCGTCCTCCGCGATCGTCGGCACGTTGTCGCCAAGGTGCATGTGGTCTTTGACCAGCGACAGCTTCCGCCCGAGCGAGCCTCCCGGGTGTAGGCTCGCGAAGTCGCCTTTGCTGAAGCCGCGAGCCTTCATCAGCGTCACGGCGAAAGCGTCACCCAAAGCCACAGCCAAGGTGGACGAGCTCGTCGGAGCCAGGTTCAGCGGGTCGGCTTCTTTTTCGACTTTGCTGTCGATCAGATACTGCGACAGCCGCGCCAGCGTCGATTCGGGATTGCCCGTGATGCCGACCACGGGCACGCCGATCCGGCGCGCGAAACGGCAGACTTCGAGCACTTCGTGGGTTTCGCCGCCATAGGCGATTGCGATCAGGCAGTCGGTGCCCTGCATCATTCCGAAGTCGCCGTGGAGCGCTTCCGAGGGATGCAGAAAGAAGGCAGAGGTTCCCGTCGACGAGAGCGTCGACGCGATTTTCCTCGCTACGTGGCCGGACTTGCCGAGACCCGTGACGATGACTTTGCCGGTGCTGGCGAGGATGGCCTGCACGGCGCCCGCGAAGGCGTCGCCGATCTTCTTTGAGCCGTCGGACAGTGCCTTCGCTTCCGCGAGCAGCGCTTCCTGGCCCCATCCGATTAAATCCTTGGCGCTGTAGCCTGAAGTCATCCGCGCTGTTTCCGCCGGTACTCCAGCGAAGCGCCGACGAGATCCCGGAAAAGGGGATGCGGACTGGTCGGCTTGCTCTTCAGCTCCGGATGGAACTGGCAGGATAGGAAATAGGGATGGTCTGAGAGCTCCATCATTTCCACGAGCTTGCCGTCAGGGGAGAGGCCGCTGAACGTCATGCCCTGCTCGGTGAAACGGTCGCGGTAGTCGTTGTTGAACTCGAAACGGTGGCGATGGCGTTCGGAGATCTGCTCCGAGCCGTAAGCGGCACGGGCCTTGGTTCCGCCCTTGAGCGTGCACGGATAGGCGCCTAGCCGCATCGTGCCGCCTTTCTTCGTCACCACCTTCTGGTCTTCCATGATGTGGATGATCATGTCTTTGGCGTTTGCGTTGAATTCCTGGCTGTTCGCCGTCGCGAGTCCGAGCTTGTTGCGCGCGAACTCGATGGCGGCCAGCTGCATTCCGAGGCAGATGCCGAGGAATGGCTTGCTGTTGCGGCGGGCGTAGTGAATTGCGGCGATTTTGCCTTCGATTCCGCGCTCGCCGAAGCCGCCGGGAACGATGATGCCGTCGCAGTCGCCCAGTAGTTCGGCGACGTTTGTTTCGGTGACCTCCACCGAGTCGAGCAAGGCGATTTCGATCTTCGCCTGGTTTTTGATGCCGGCGTGCACCAGTGCTTCCGTGATCGATTTGTAGGAATCCCAGACGTCGACGTACTTGCCGACGACGGCAATCTTGCAGTTGGCCTTCGGTTTGTCGAGCGACTCGACGATGCCGCGCCACTGCGAAAGATTCGGCGCGCCCGTCCAGATATTCAGGAGATCGACCAGCACTTGGTCGAATCCCTGGTTGTGGAGCACGAGCGGCAGGCGGTAGATGTTGTCGACGTCTTGCGCCTCGAAGACGCATTCGGGTTTGACGTTGCAGAAGAGAGCGATCTTGCGGCGCAGCTCGGGCGAGATCGCCTGGTCGCTCCGACAGACGAGGATGTTCGGCTGAATGCCGATCTGGCGGAGCTCTTTCACCGAGTGCTGCGTCGGCTTCGTCTTCAGCTCGCCCGCGGCGCGGATGTACGGCACCAGCGTCAAGTGCACGTAGAGGACGTTCTCTTCGCCGAGGTCGTAGCGAATCTGGCGGATCGCTTCCAGGAACGGGAGGCCCTCGATGTCGCCGACCGTGCCGCCGATCTCGACCAGGGCGATGTCAGCGTTGGCTGCGGCTTTGTAGATGTTTTCTTTGATCTGATCGGTGATGTGCGGGATGACCTGGACGGTGCCGCCGAGGTAATCGCCCTTGCGCTCTTTGTTCAGCACCGAGTCGTAGACTTGGCCGGCGGAGAAGCTGTTCAGCTTGGTTAGGACGGCATTGGTGAAGCGTTCATAGTGGCCGATGTCGAGGTCTGTTTCTGCGCCGTCGTCGGTGACGAACACCTCGCCGTGCTGGAAGGGACTCATCGTTCCCGGATCGACGTTGATGTAAGGGTCGCACTTGATCAGCGACACCTTGAGGCCGCGCGTCTCGAGCAGCGCTCCGGCGCTCGCGGCGACGATGCCTTTACCCAACGAAGACACGACACCGCCCGTGACAAAAATGAACTTCGTGCGATTGCGGCTCTTCATCTGGGACCCGAATGATTGGGGATTCGAGAAGCGATCGGAGTATGGGAAAAAACACTGGACGGAGTTTCATCCTAGTGATCGGACGCCCTTTGGTCAACCCTGAAGAAACCCCCGGAAAAACCTTTATTGTGGGGGGATTTCACGGTTTGGGCAGTGGTCGTTTTGCGCTCACTACCAAGGTCCTATAAAATTGAATGTATACCTTCAAATCATTCAGGAATCCGCATGCTGGTCCGAGCCCTCGCCATCGCGCTCATCCTGCCGCTGACCTCGGGCTGCTTCCTCAAGCCCAAAAAGAAATCCGGAAAGAAGTCGAGTAGCGCCTCGGGTTTGATCCAGCATGAGTCCATCTTCATGGACCGCATCGGCGACGGCGACTCGGCGCGTCTGACGTTCAAGACCGGCTCGGCCGCGCAGTGCGAGATGGCTTTCTTTTCGCAAGAGCCAAACGGCACGCCGACCAAAGAGGCGCCGACGGTCATTGCTTGCGCCCAAGCCGAAGCTCATACCGACTTCGTCGAAGAGCTTCCGGGTCTCAAGACCGACACCCTCTACTACGTGCAGCTGACTGCCTGGGAATCCGGCTCGACCAAGGAAAATGGCGACGTCGTCACGATCAAGGAAACGCCGAACAACTCGTCGATCATCACGCCGGGCGGCGAAGGCTCGGACGGCCTCTTCCGTGACCTCATGGTCGCGCGCCTCGACGTGCCGCTGGGCGTCGCCGAAGTCCACCGCTACAGCTTCGCCGAGGCCGTCGACGTCCCGACGATCAAGACGAAATTGACTCGCAAGGTCGGCTGCCAGCAGGGCGTGCCCGACAAAGACGCGCCGTTCCGCGAAGCCGCGGGAGACGTCGCCATCTCGGGACTCGTGACGCGGGATTTCGCCGCCGGTAGCGCGACGGCCCACCCCGACTATCCCGGACGGCTTCAACTGAGCTATCCGAGTCTGAACGAAGGCGTCGCCAAGTGGACGCTCCTCTACCAGCTGAACGGCAAGGACATCAACGTACCGATTCGGCCGATCCGCACCATCGTCAACATGGAGATGGAATCGGGCGACGCCGAATCGGACGGCACGATCATCAACTTCGAAAAACCGCAGCTGGCGGAAGCCGTCGATCCGCTCAAGATCGATCCGAAGAAGCCGCTCAGGTTTTCCTGGACGACGGAGAACCAGCCCCAGGAAACGACCTACATGACGATCCAGATCGGACGCCCGGACTACGACAAATCGATTTACTGCGTCTTCCCCGCGGACAAGCTGTCCGCCGAAGTCGATGCCAAATTTCTGCAGAACCTGGATGACGGCAAGCAAGTGGTGTTGGCGGAGATGGCGTCGAATCAACTGTGGGTGAAAGACGGCTGGCTGGTCACTATCTATGACTGGCGGTCGGGACGGATTGAGAAGTGACGAAGCGGATTTTCTTGGCGTTGTCGCTCACCTTGGTCATCTCGGGTGCAGCGGAAGCTGCCTCCGTCAAACAGGTAAGCTCGAAGAAAAAGCTGATCACCGTCGAACTCGCAGAAGACGAGACGATGGAGAAGAGCGCGGTAGTCTGCGTCTTCTCGGAGGCCAACAAGAAGCTCGGCTGCGGCACGGTCGTCAAAGTCAAAGGCACGACCGTCGCGGTCAAGTTCGAGAACGCGAAGGCGATGAAAAAAATCAAGCCTGGCCTCCTCGCCAAAGTAGGCGAAGAGCCGCCGGCAGCCGCTGACGACGAAGAGCCTTCGGAAGACGCGCCGAAGAAGGGCGGCAAAAACGTCGCGAAAGAACCCAAGGCCAAAAAGGCTCCCTTCCGCGTCTGGCTGTACTACAGCCCCGCGCTCGCCACTCCGGCCGTCTATAACAAACTTGGCTACGCCGCCCCAGCCAACGAAACGCCGGACACTCTTTGGTCCGACGACAAGAAGACGGCGAGCACCCTCTTCGGCGTCAACCTGCAGGTCGGCATCCCGCTCGGGGCGTTTTCGCTCAACCCGGGTTTCCGCTTCCGCAAATTTACGCCGTCCGTCGTCGACTCGGACTATATCCCGCAACGGGAAAACCCTTACGTCAGCACCGAAGAAACGGCGTCGGCGACCGGCCTCTGGGTGGACTTCCAGTTCTACCGCATGCCGTTCTCGGGAGCCTCCTCCTTCTGGCTCAGCAGCGGCGTCGACATGGACATGTCGACGGTTACGCTCAAGGCGACCAAAAACGACGACACTGCCGGGGCGACGTCGACCGAAATCGCCAAGGCGGACTCGAAACTCACGGTGATCTCGCTGCGGGTCGGCGCGGCGACCGACATCGTCTTCGCCAAAGTGTTCGGCGTCTCGATCGGTACGACCATCATGATTCCACTCAGCGAGACGGCCAAGTTCTCGGGCGACCTTACCGACGGCGAGGCGCGCGGCCAGTCGGGTCCCGGCGACGACTTGAAGAAAAACCTCGGCCACAAGAAAAACAGCGTCGCTTACGAGCTGTCCCTCGGCGGCGTCCTCGCCTTTTAGCGGCGAGCGGTCGTGCGCTTGACGGCGGCGGCTTTTTTCGCGGGCGCGGGCTTTCTGGCCGGCGTCGTCGCGTAACGCTTGGCTGCGTCCGGAACGTAGGTCAGACCGCCGAAGACGCGGTAGTCCGGCGAGCCGTAGCCTTTGCCGATGCCCGTGCCGAAGCCGGCTTCGAGATCGAGGCCCGACGTCGGGCGGAGCTTTGCCATCGCCATCCACTCGGCCGGATTGCTCCGCGTGAAGTCGATGTGTTCGCCCGAGGTGAACTTAGCCTGCAGGTTTCCGCCGAAGGAAAGCAGCGGGGAGTAGCGGTACTCGACGCCCGCATGGTTCAGGAACTGGCCGGTGACTTTCACCGAATTCGTGCGCTCGTCTTTGAGCTCGAGCGCCTTTTCCCGGTGCAGGTAGCCCGTGTCGAAGGCCCACGTGAACTGGCCGCTGATTCCCGAGAGGAGGAAGAGGCCGCCATAGTTGGTCGAGCCGTCGCCGAGCAGAAGCTCCGAGTCGCCGGTCGGCAACGTCACGATCGGCATGACGCCGAAAGAGATTTTGTCTTTCCGGATGAAGTTGATCTTGAAGTTGATCGACGCGTCGGAAGGCTGGCCGACCTGGCCGCCGCTGACTTCGTCGCTTTCCACGTCGCGCTCTTCGTCGGAGTTGTGCACGTAGGGAACGTGCAGGCCGAGCGAAACGTTCTTGAAGAGGCCGACGTTACCAACGGCGTGGGCCGTGACCAGGTTGTCCATCACCGAATTGACGCGCTCATTCTTGTCGCCGCCGATTTCGACCGGGTCGTTCGCGTAATCCATGAAAAGGCCGAAGTTGTAGGTGCCGGCATTGATCGTCGTCGCTTTTTCGGTCATGCCGACGCCGTCCACGACAGGGCTGTATTGAAGGGCGTTCAGGCCGCCGGCTTGTTCGGCTTTGGCGATAAGGGGCGAGAGGACGGCGGCTGCGAAAACGAGCACGACGGCGCGGCGGATCCGGCGGCCGGCGAAAGCGATGGCGATACCGAACGGGAGGAGAATGGCGAGGGCGACCGGGAAGGACGCCGCTTCCTGCGTTTCGCCGACGACGCCGCAGCTGGCGGAGCCACCCTGGAGGTTGTCGAGATTGACCGAGGCCGCGCGCCGGTTCGCACTTCCGACGCATTGGATTAGCAGGGTGATGCGTGATGAGAGTGCAGGCAATGTTCGCGCAGTTTCATCTGCCGGTGCCATGGGATTGATGCAGATCATGCCCGCGA
>JAYVBB010000028.1:0-10167 GCA_043750715.1 Pseudomonadota bacterium
GGAGGTCGGTTTGGTCGGCCATGTCGAAGAAGAAGTCGCGCGGGTTGACGGCGATGTTCTTGACCCAGACTTCGTAGTGGACGTGCGGGCCGGTGGAGCGGCCGGAGTTGCCGGACTTGGCCAGGATCTGGCCGCGTTTCACCTTATCGCCTTGCTTCACTTTGTAGCTGCTGAGGTGGCCGTAGCGGGTCATGACGCCCGAGCTGTGGCTTATGACGACCGCGCGGCCGAGGGTCTCGAAGTCGCCGACGAAGGTGACGACGCCGTCAGCAGGAGCAACGACGTCGGAGCCGACTTCGGCGGCGATGTCGAGCCCGGCGTGGAAGTGGCGCTTGCCTTCGAAGGGCGAAAGGCGCATGCCGAATTCGGAGGCGACGCGGCCTTCCGCGGGCTTGATCGTCGGGATCGAACGCATCAGGTCTTTGTTGTACTTCAGGATCGTCGCCAGGCTGCGGAGGCGGCGGACGATGGAGTCGGTGTCGCGGTTCAACTCGTCGATCTGACCGAGCATCGAGGTGAACTGCTCGAGATCGCTGGACGGGCGGAGAGCGGCCGGGCCGACTTTCGCGGCAAGCGAGACGCGGCCGAAGAGGCTCATCTGCTCGTTGGCGTTGGCGCCGGAGAACTCCTGCGTGTCGTCGAGGGTACGGATCTTGGCGGGAGCCAGTTCGCCATTGGCGAGCTCGTTCGCGCTCTTGGTGTAACGGTGGATGCTCGAAAAGGACTCCGAGAGGTGGCCGATCTGTTGGCTGAGGACGCGGTTCTGGTCGCGGAGGCGCTCCAGCTCGTGACGGTCGGCCGCGGACCGGTATACGAACACGATGGAGACCAAAGCCAGTGCAGCAATGCCGATGGCAACCGCTTTGTCTTTGATTTGGATCGTTTGGGTGTGCGTGTTCATGATTTCCCCCTTAAAGGTTTGAATCAGCAGGCAAAACAGCAAAATGAGAAGCAATTGGTACTGGTTTATGAGAAGCAGCTTTGATGCCAAAGGTCGCATCAAATGAATCCAGGGGGTTAGGGGGTCGGAACCCCTGGAATCGGCCAATCCCTGGGCAACAGGGGTAAACCCTTAGCCACAGGGGTCATATAAGTTAATGAATGATCCCCATCAGCGGCCGAGCCAATACTAATGCGCCGAAGGCGCACCCTCACAGACGCTTATGCGTCGCCAAGATCAAATCTTCGGTCGTCTTCCAGCCGATGCAGCCGTCGGTGACGGACTGGCCGTAGGTCAGCGGACCCTTGTTCAGGTCCTGCTTGCCCTCGACCAGGAAGCTCTCGAGCATGATGCCAAGGATCGTCGTCTCGCCGCCCTGAAACATGTTGGCGACCTCGTCGAACACGCGCGGCTGATTCAGGAAGTTTTTGTTCGAGTTGCCGTGGCTGCAGTCGATCATGATCTGGCGTTGGCCGGGCTTGGCCTCGAGCAGTGCCTTCGTGTAGGCGATGTCGGCCTTGGAATAGTTGGCTTTGCCTCCGCCGCCGCGGAGCACGAGGTGGACGTCCGGGTTACCGGTCGTCTTGACGATCGACGTGCGGCCGTCGATGTCGATCCCGACGAAGGCGTGCTCGGCGCGGGCCGAAACCATCGCGTCGAGGGCGACCTGAAGGCCGCCGTCGGTGGCGTTTTTGAAACCGACGGGCATGGAAAGGCCGCTCGCCATCTGGCGGTGGGTTTGACTTTCCGTGGTGCGTGCGCCGATGGCGGCCCAAC
Organism: Pseudomonadota bacterium; assembly: GCA_043750715.1. Lineage (GTDB taxonomy): Bacteria > Bdellovibrionota_B > Oligoflexia > Oligoflexales > CAIYRB01 > CAIYRB01. Next base: position 1,718 of record JAYVBB010000028.1, read on the forward strand.
TGACGAGGTCCGCCGTATATTGCGGAACGATCGGATCGAGGAACTCGGTGGCGGTCGGCACGCCGAGCTCGTTGATCTGCAGCAGAATCTGACGGGCGAGCTTCAGGCCGTGCACGAAGTCATGCGTGCCGTTCATGTGCGGGTCGTTGATCAAGCCCTTCCAACCGACGGTCGTCCGGGGCTTTTCGAAGTAGACGCGCATGACGAGGAGGAGCTTGTCCTCGACCTTCTTACGTAGCGCCATGAACTTCTCGGCATACTCCGAGGCGGCTTTGGAATCGTGGATCGAGCACGGCCCGGCGATCACCACGAGGCGCTTGTCCTCGCCGTTCAGAGCCCGACGCAGCTCGGCGCGGCCCTTGAGTACGGTGTCCGCGGCACGCGGGGTGATCGGATAACGGAGGATCACCGAGGCCGGCGATTCGAGCGGCTCGAAGGATGTGACACGAGTGTTTTGAATCGTCTCTTTCACGCGGGATTTCTATACCATTCTAATAGAAATGGCAACGATTTTATGCCCGCGCCTTAGAACCCCAAGGTAACTCGCGCAAAGTACCGCCGGTCCTGGCGGTCGCCCGGCTTCTCGCCCATCTCCTCGGAATAGACTCCGAGGTCGAAGCGCAGCAGCGTGAAGTCCAGGAACAGGCCGCCGGAAGCGTAGCCTTCGTGCATGCCGGTCGTCAGGCCCAGGTTGCTGCTCAACCAGAGCTCCGCGCCGAGGCTCGAGCGCTCGATCGTCGTCAGGTCCAAGGCCTGCGTGACGTCACGGTAGTCGGCCAGCAGCCGGATGTGGGACCCGCGGGTGCCGATGTCCCAGGCGAGGCCCAGGTTCACCGTTTGCGGAATGTCGAGGTCCGGCGAAGGGTCGTGATCCGGAACGATGCGCGTGCCGCCGGCGTCGCGCACCAGCACGCCGCCGGCAAGCCGCATGGTCGTGTCGCGGTATTTGAATTTCGGGCTGCGGAGCATCAGGCCGACGTCGCCGCCCTGCCCTTTGCCGGTGCCGATTTCCTCGCCGAAATCCAGGCGCGTTTTGAGATCCTCCGGCGATTCGCCGGGAGCCGCGAAGGCGTGCGCCTTGCCGCGGTAGATCGTGCGGTAAGCGGCGCCGACCAGAACTTTGCCGTCGGCGAAATCCTGCGCGATGCCGCCCGTGAATCCCGTGTAAGCGTCGACGCGCGCCGCCGCGGTCTCTAGGCCGCCGTATTCCTTGTTCTTGAACAGAAGGCCGTCGGCACGAGCGGAACCGTAAGCTCCGAAGCCGACCCGGCGGAGAATCAAACCCGTGAACTGGTTGGCGCCGGCGTGAACGTTTTTGCCGACGAGAGTCCGGGCCGTGCCGATCGGGTCTTCGCGCGGATTCGCGTTGCCGTCTTTCAATTCGCGCAGGCTTTCCGAGCCTTCGACCATCGGCGAGGCGAGGATGGCGCGCTTGTAGATCCGGTCGTCGGCCTTCGGGTTGATGTTCTCCTCGAAGGTCGGAAAGCGGGTCAGGACGTTCTTCGCGAGCGGTGGGCGTTCGAACAACGCGAGGCCGGCCGGATTGTAAAAAAGCGAGTCTTCGTCGTCGGCGGTCGCGATACCCGTGTCGCCGCGTCCCATGAACGCGGCACTGCGGTAGACCTGGGGCGCGTCGTCTTCCTGAATGCTGCGGGCCTCGGCCCCGGTCGCCCCGAGGGCGGCAAGCAGGACGAACATCGACGAGAATGGCAAATTGCGCCGCTTCATCGAGGATTTAGATCGGTAGGTGCGAGTCCTCGGCTGAGAATTATCGAAAAAGACTCCTAAATTCGGGGGCAAACGCCGGCTTCCGGTACAATGGCATCAGGGGGTGCCTGATGCGGAAGGTGATTTGGCTCTGGCTGCTGCTGCTGCTGTCGGGCTCGGGTGCGCGGGCGAACGTCGTCGGCGGCGACCTGCAGAACTTCAACGCGGTCCCGGGCGGCATCGACTACGTCACGGTGCAGTCCTCCGAGACGCTGGCCCCGGGGTACGTGAACTTCAGCTTCATCGCGAACCACGCCGTCAACATCCTGCCGTATTACGAAGAGGATGCGTCGCAGCAAAATCGGACCCGCTACAACGACTCGCTGACGATGGTCGACTTCGGCGCCGGCATCGGCCTGACCGATACGGTCGAGGTCGGTTTCGCAGCTCAGGATCTGGTGAACCAGGAAGCGTCCGGCGGCTCGCACGGCGAATTCGAGACGAAGGGCGTGATCAACTACCGCTTCTACGGCAAGTGGCAGTTCGTCGGCGACTCCGAGACGGGTGCGGCCCTGATCGGAAGCGGCGTGTTCAACAACGTCGAGCACAACCCTTACGTCGGCGACGGCGGCTCCCCCGTCAGCATCGTCGAGCTCGCGGGCGACACCACTCTCAACAAGATCGCGGTCGCGGTCAACCTCGGCTACCGCTACCGGAAAAAGGGCGAACCCCTAGCCAGCTCGCGCATCCAACCCCTCGGCAACGAATACATTGGCTCGGTCGGCACGAGCTATCTCCTCGAATCGCTCGACACCAAGCTCGTCGTCGAGCTGTTCGGCGCGCGGATGACCGAGCGCGAGCGCACGGGCCTCAGCGACCGTCAGCCGTCGTCCGCGGAGCTGCTGGCCGGACTGAAATACGACATCACGTCCAACCTCGCGGCCCACGTCGGCGGCGGCACGGAAGTCATCCACGGCGTCTCGACGCCGGACTGGCGGGCCTACGCCGGCGTCAACTGGACGATCGGTCCGGTCATCGAGCGGAAGAAAGATCCGCCGCCGGTCATTCGGACGCCGTCGGCTCCAGCCGAAGAGCGTTCGATCCTAGAGCACATCAACTTCGCGACCGGATCCGACGAAGTGCCGGCAGACGCCGTTCCCGAGCTCGAAGCCGTCGCGGCGCAGATGCGGTCGTCCGTCTACGAACGCATCTACGTCGAAGGGCACACCGACTCGGTGGGTTCAGCGGACTCCAACCTGACGCTGAGCGAGCGCCGGGCGCAGACCGTGCGCAAGTGGTTCATAGGTCACGCCAGCGTCGATCCGAACAAGATCGAAGCGAAGGGTTTCGGGGAAGCGATGCCCATGGCAGACAACGGCAACCCGCAGGGACGGGCACGGAACCGCCGCGTCGAAGTCAGAGTGATCCGGCCGTTGCCGGGGATCTAGTTTCCCCGCGGAAGTAGAAATGCGCCGCGACGAGCGCCGCCACCAAAAACACCGGCGGCAAAAAAAACGCGCGCCCAATTCCAAACCTGTCGGCCAACTCCCCGACCAGCAAATTGGCGACGCCGATTCCCATGTTGAAGACCACGACCGCCCAAATCGTGATGGACCGCCATTTCTCGGGAAACCGGCGGCTCGCCCTCGCCAAAAAAAGCGGAAAAAACGGCCCGAAAAGTCCGACCAACCCGAACGCCCAGCTCGGTCCCGTGGCAGCGAACAAAAAAGCGGCGACCGACACCGCCAACGCGGTGCGGACCACCAGCTGCTCTTTTGCGACGGGCACGATGAACGCACACGCCAGTCTCGAGATCGTCAGCGCCAGAAAATACGCCGTCAGGTAGGGCGTCGCTTCGCTGATCGTCAGCCCGCGCGTCTTTACGAGAAACGTCGTCATCCACATCGACGTCGTCACTTCGCCTGCGACGTAGAAGGTAAAACAAAGCACGACCAGCGCCTGGGCGGAATTCAGGCGCCACGACTGCACGGTCGTCGGCCCCGGTTTCCAGTGGCGCTTCAACTTCAGTACCACGAAGACGAGGAGGAACAGGTACACCGGCACGGCGATCGCGTAGAGCGTCGACCAGTGCAGGCCCCGGCCGAGTCCGATCCCGACCACCGACGCGGCCGACATCGAGCCGACGCCGTACATCGTGTGCATCCCCGCGAGGAAGCGGCCGCGAAGATCCGTCGGGGCGCCTTCGACCAGGAGGATGTTCGACATCGTGCCGAGCGTGGAGACGGTCATGCCGAGGATCGCCGCCAGACCCAGCAGCAGGGCGAAGCTCGAAACGAACGGCGCCAGCACGCCGGCCGCGATCCCGCCGAGGCAGATGCAGGCGGTGACGGTGCGTTCCGACCAGCGGTTCAGGGCCACGATCATGAGAAGGGTCATGGCCGTCGCCGTCACGGTACCCGTCGCCAGGAACCACCCGGACTGCTTGAAATCCAGGCCCAGCTCCGCCGCCACCGCCGGCATGAGAGGACCGCGGACGATGTCGAAGTAGGAAGACGCCAGCAGGCTCAAAAAGCCCGCCGAAATGAACGACCAGAGGATGTCCTTACGCTTCAATGCAGCAACCTCAGGGGACACCCTCAGACTCACAGGGACACCCTTATAGGGTCTCCCCAACCCACCCCGGGTGGACGTTAACTTAATCCGGGGTTCATGGTAAACGCTTCCCGTGAGCCTTTTTCGCGAAGATTTTCCCCGCCTTTCCCCCGTGTTCGGACCGCTCCTCTGCCGCAGTCCGGAGCTGGCCCAGCTCGGCCGTTTTCCGACCATCGACGAGCTGAACGAGGAGGCGCGCCGCCTGGGGCTGAGCACCGCCGACGGCCGTCAGCTGGCGTTCGTCGCCTCGCCGAAGCGAAGCCGCCGCAGCCGCCGGAAAGATTCCGACGCGCTCCCTTACGAAATCCGCGTTGCAGCCCGGGGCGAGGTCGAGACGCGCGACGAATCCTGGCACGACTACTTCAACGTCCTGACCTGGACGGTCTTCCCTCAGCTCAAGGCCGCGCTCAACGCCCGCCAGATCGAAGCCCGGGAAGTCGGCGTCGTCCGGAGCCGGGAGCAGGACCGCCTGGCAATCTTCGACGAGGGTGGCGTGCTCCGGCACGGAGGCCCGGGAGACGAGGCCGAACACTTCGTCGTGGGCCACGCTCTCTATGAGTCCCTGGTCGACGGCAAACGCGGGATCCGCGCCCTCGTGCTGGACGTCGAGCTGCCTCCCGGAGCCAAATCCCTGCCTCTGGACCACCGCCTCGACCTCGCGCAAAAAGCCGCCGCCGTCCGCATTACCTCGGGCTGCTTCGCCACCAGCGGCGTCGTCTGGCCCGACTGCCTCCTCGACGAGGTGGCCCGGTGAGCGACGTACTCCCCCCCGCCTTCTATCTTCGGGACACCGCCCGGGTGGCGAAGGAGCTCCTAGGCAAAGGACTCGTCCGCAAGCTCGGAGGCAAGGAAGTCGTCGCCGAGATCGTCGAGGTCGAGGCTTACCTCGGCCTGAATGACCTGGCGAGTCACTCCCGCATGGGACCGACCAAACGCAACGCCTCGATGTTTCTCTCCGGCGGCGTTTGTTACGTCTACCTATGTTACGGCATGCACCACTGCGTGAACGTCGTGACACGCGAAGCCGGGCGCGGCGAAGCCGTGCTGATCCGGGCCGTCGCACCCATTCAGGGCCCGCTCGCGCCGTCCAACGGCCCTGGCAAGCTCGCGAAAGCCCTCGCCATCGATCGCCGCCACGACGGTCTGCGCTTCGACCGTCCGGAGCTCAGCCTCGTGGACCTCGGCAGAGTCGTCCGTAAGTCCCTGATTGGTGTCTCGCCGCGCATCGGGATTTCTCAGGACGCGGATCTGCCTCTCAGATTTTTTCTCAAAGATTCCGAATGGCTATCGAGGTAATGGCCAGCTGGCCAGAATTCCGCTGAGACCCCATCATGAATGTGATATTAAGGGGCCCGAAAGAAACCGGAACTGCTGGGGGTCATACGATGCGGACGCTGCACGTCGCGAGTATTTTGCTGAGCTGTTGTCTGGGCGTCCTGTTCGCCCCGGGCCAAAAGACGTCCGAAGCCGCCGCAATCTACCAAGCCTTCAACGAACCGTTCCCCGCCGTCGAGCAGAAGCTCGATAAGCTCAAATCTCTCGGCTACACCTATGTCCAGGTCTCGCCCCCCTTCAAGAGCGCCTCGACCGACATCTGGTGGGGCCGCTACCAACCGATCGACCTCTTCAAGATCGAAGGCCCGCTAGGCCACGAAGGCCAGCTGAAGAGCCTGATCGCCGCGGCGCATCGACGCGGCCTCAAGGTCCTCGTCGACGTGGTCCTAAACCACCTCGCCGACCCGAGCTACAACGGCAACAGCCTCGACTACCCTCAGTTCAACCACGACGACTTCCACGACCCGGACGGCCGCCGCTGCATCTCCGATTACCGGGACCGCAACCAGGTGACTCAATGGTGGCTCTGCGACCTGAGCCTCGGCCACCACCTGCCGGACATGAAGACCCAGTCGACCAAAGTTCGCAACGTCCACAAGCAAGTTCTGCGCTGGCTGCTCGCGATGGGCGTCGACGGCTTCCGCGTCGACGCGGTCAAGCACATCGAGCCCGACTACTTCTACGACCTGGTCACGGCCGTCCCGAACGACAAGCTCATTTACGGCGAAGTGATCGGCGAGACCCTCGCCGAAAGCAATCTCTACACCCCGACCATGCGCGTCACCGACTTTCACCTGCTGCGCGTCATGCTCTCGGCCTTCTCGCTCAACGGCGACCTGCGCGACCTGACGGACCCCGAGTCGTACGGCGGCGCCCTGCCGGGCAACAAAGCGGTCGTCTTCGCCCGGAATCACGACACCGCGATGCACGCCGGCTTCTTCAACTTCGGCGACTACCAGGACGCGCTCCTGGCCAACGCCTGGGTGCTTTCGCGCGGTGTCGGCATTCCCTCAGTCTATCGTGACGACTACGACAAAGGCCTGACGATTGGCGCCCTGCGCTTCCACAACGCCATGAACGGCAAGTCCGCCTACGTCCGCAACGTCGCCGAAGTCTGCGGCACCGCTTGCGACCCGCGGACGCTCCTCGTCATGGAGAGGGAAGACGCCGGCGTCATGATTCTCAACACGTCGGATTTGTGGGTCGACACGCCGTCGGCGCGCATGCCGGGCCTCAACGCAGGCTGTTACCGCGAGCTGCAAAGCGGCTTCACGATTCAAGTCTCCGTCGGCGGCGACGGCCAAAAATGGATCTCGAGCTGGGGCTCGCCGCAACGCGGCGGCATGCAAATCGGACCGCGGTCGGCACTGTTCCTAGTACAGTGTAGCCGCTTCGTCGACGCCGTCCCGAGCCTCGCCGACTGATTCGTCGTCCTTGGCTTCGTCTTTCGAGCCATAGCCGCCCGCGGTGGTCGTCTCGGCGCCGGCGCGGGGGTGGAACAGCTCTTTGACGTAGCGCTGGAAGTTCTCGCGGTAAATCGGCTTCTCGCCGAACTCCGACGGATACATGATCGACTCGGGGATTTCCTGGCCGTACTTGTCCTTCACCATGGCCTTCTGGTGGCCTAGGTTCAGGATGCAGTGGCCGAGCTCGTGGAAGACGACGTTCTGGATCGCGTCGTGGTTCTCTTTATTGCGCTCGAACCAGGCCGCACTGATCAGGATGCGGCGGTTCTTCTGGGTGCTGTCACCAAACACGGAGTCGGCGATCTGGTCGCCGCTCGATTTTTTGCCGGGGATGTAGCATTTGCCGGCCGTGCCTTTTTCCAGTGGGCCGATGTGCAGCGGAAACTCAGCCGTGGGCTTGCCGTAGTATTGAACGAACTCTTCGAAGTAGGGACGCAGCACGCGGTTGATGGTCACGGCGCGCGATTCGTCGGCGGTGACGGTGTAGTTCGAATCCTGGCCGCAGCCGGTCAGCATCGCTAACGCGACGAGTCCGAGGACGAGCGGGGCTTTGCGAAGAGAAGTCATACGCAGGTCGTTGCAAGAGGTGGACCGGAGATTTCCGCCTATAACTAGCCAGGATCGCCGTAAAATTTCAGGCAACTCGCGAAAAAATCCGTTCAAAGTCTGGTCACCGTCGTCAACTGCGACGCGGGCTTTCCGAAGAGTCTCCCAGGTAAAACTAGGAGAATTCGCATGTTCGTACTTACGCGCCGCGCGGGCCTCGGGCTTTCGCTTCTCGTCGCCACCTGTTTGACGAATTGCCGGACGCCGACCGGAAACGTAGACGCTTCGGCGACCTTCGACGACCAAGCCGGCGGCGACCCGCTCCGCGACTACGAAGTCACCCGCATCAACGGACTGCAGGCCTCCAAGGACTGCCACGCCTACAAGACGGAAACCGGTATCTTGGTCACCAAGCGAGACGCCCAGGGCAATGCCACCGAAGGCAAGATCCGGGTGCTGGTGGACAACCCGGGGAGCAAGGTCGAGATCCTGGCCGACTTCAACAACTGGGGCCAGAACAAGACCGAGGAAGACGTGCTGAAGCGAGTCGAAGGCTCGACCTACTTCGAAGGCAAGGTTCGCAAATTATCCCACAAGATGCAGTACCGCCTGCTCGTCAACGGCGAGCAGCTGCTCGATCCGTCCGCGACGCAGTTCACCACCGAGTCGTTTTTCGCGGAAAACAACCTCCCCCCCAACCCCACCTATCTGAACGGCGTCTTCTGGGACTTCGAGCGTCCGGGCGCTTACAAGATGGAGACGCTCTCCGTCGACCTCCGCGGC
>JAYVBB010000029.1:0-8162 GCA_043750715.1 Pseudomonadota bacterium
CGTCACGGACCGGTTCGTGTCCCCGTATTTGAAGGCGTTGTCGATCAGGTTCCTCATGACGCGCCGTAGGCGGTCGGTGGACCAGAAGCCGCGGATGGATTCCCCCGCTTTGAGGAGGCAGCCGTGGCCCTGCATCGCCTGGATCTCCGTCAGGAGCACTTTCGCGACCTGGGTCAGGTCGCACTCGACGACGTCGAGCATGAGCTTGTGGCCCGACTTCAGGCGATTGGCGTCGAGCAGATCGAGCACCATCGTTTCGGCCTGCTGAAGGTTGCGCGCCATGATGTCGCTGATCTCCAGGACCTCTTCCGTGTTCGGGACGACGTCCAGCAGCATCTCGAGCGCCATCCGGACGGAGGCGATAGGATTGCGCAGATCGTGCGTCAACGTCGCGACGAAAGTCTTCTCGATCGCACTGTCGACTTCCAGGCGGGCGAGCTTGGACTGGCTGCGGTCCCGCTCGTGCTCGACCCGGCGGCGCTTGGCCCGCTCCTTTTCGGTTCTTTCGTCCATGAACGCTTCCGCTGCGTCGCGCCCTGCGGCGTCGAAAGAAGCGAGGACGATGTCCCGCTCCTCTTTGGTCAGAGGATCCTTCGCCTCCAGAGTCTGCAAGACCACCTGGCGAAGGATGTTGTACTCGCGCAGCACCTGCGGCACGGAATACTGCAAAAGGTCCGCCCGCTCTTTGCCGTGCGTCTCGCAGACGGCCGTGCCCTCCGCGGCGTTCTCGACGGGCGACTTCGGGCTCAGGGCCAGCTCGAGGCGGCGCAGAAAGTTCGGCAGATGATCGCGCAGTGCCGTCTTGCCCTGGTTTCTCGCGGCATCGATTTCGCTGCGCGTCTTCTCTTCCCAGTTCTGCAAAATCCGCTCGTGTTGCGCACGCAGGATCTCGGCCGGGGACGCCGGCATTCCGGGCTTCATGGGTACCTCGATGTCATGGAGATGGCGCGAAAAACGCCATCTCTCGAATACGCCCATTTAGCCCGCCGCGCAACTCGGCGCAAGCCCTCTCTCATGAGGAAATTCCGGAGCTTACGTCTTCGCGGAGCCCAGCGAAACGACGGAGCGTCCCGCGGTGGCATCGGAGAAGATCTTATCCTGAAGGATCATCAAGCCCGTCAGCACGGCTTCGGGAGTCGGCGGGCAACCCGCGACGTAGACGTCGACCGGAATGATGCGGTCGACGCCTTGCAGAACGTGATACGCGCGGTAAAAGCCACCGCTCGAAGCGCAGGCGCCCATGGCCATGCACCATTTGGGCTCGGCCATTTGTTCCCATACTTTTTTGATCACGGGCGCCATCTTTTCCGTGATGGTGCCGGCGACGATCATGAGATCGGCCTGACGCGGAGAAAACCGCACGGCTTCCGAGCCGAAGCGGGCGATGTCATATTTCGGGCCGACGACCGACATGTACTCGACGCCACAGCAGGCCGTCCCGAAGGGATACGGCCAGATCGAGTTCTTGCGCGCCCAGGCGATGAACTCGCGGGCCTTGGTCGTGACGACGGTATTTTCGAGGGACTGAATTGGGTTTTTCATGAAAGCGACTTATTGCCTCCGGCGCGGCGCTTCGGCGCCCTACACTCTTGCGGGGTCGTGACGAGGGGGTTGGCGGGCGTTTTCAAGCCCTTGCCGGTCCCTTTGTGCGCCACTAGGTCCGTTAGGATTATGCCAGAAAGGCTACCCCGAATCGCCCCGGAAATCACGCCCCAAGCGTCCTTGGACGAGCAGACGTGCTCGGCGACGCAGCCGAGTCCGCCTTCGAGGCATTGCACGGGCTGGAAGGCGTCCTCGGCGGCCGAGAAGATCTCGAGCACCGAGACTTCGTCGGCGGACCGGGCCAGGCGGTAGCCGCCGCTCCGGCCGCGGGTCGAATCGATCAGGCCGCCTTCGCGGAGCCTGCCCAAAATCTGGTCCATGTAGTCGGGTGGGATGCCTTGGCGACGAGCGATGTCGGAACGGTGGACGAGGTCCACCCTCCCCTGCTCGGCGAGGTCCATCATGATCTTCAGAGCGTAGCGGCTCTTCGATGTGACGTTCATGGCATCCTCACTGCACCGGCACGACGTCGGCGATGGTTTCTTCTCCGAACTTCTCGATCAGCTGCTGCTGCACTCCGTTGAGGAGCGTCAGAGTCGAGGAAGGGCATCCCTGGCAGCCTCCGCCGAGGCGGATGTAGGCGAGCGCGTTCTCGTAGCTCTCCAGGCGGGCGAAGCCCGAGTGCATCGCGAGCATCTCGGAGATCGGGCCCTCCAGGAAGACCGCGATGTCCTTGGCGACGCCGGAAAAACGGTCGGAGGTCAGCGGCTCGTCGAATTCGCCGGTGGCGTTGACGCCGAGCAGGCCGCGCATCTCGTCTTCGGCTTCTTCCTTGGTCAGGCCGTGCGACACCTTGCCCGAAGGCACGTGCACCGCCTGCCAGCTGCCGTCGACTTTTTTGCTGATAACGACTGATTGTAGATCGCTCATGACGCTCTCCTTAAAGGGCGACGACTTCGAGGTAAGGGTTGTATTCGGTGCGGAGGATGCCCTCGATGGCTTGCAGGGTCCCCATCATGGCGCTGGGGCAGCCGCCGCAAGCGCCTTGGTAGCGGACGGTCAGGACGTTGCCGTCGAGCTCGAGCACCTCGAGGTCGCCGCCGTCGGCTTGCAACCCCGGACGCACGGTCCGGTCGAGGATCTCTTCGATCGTCACGATGTCGGAAGACAGCGTCGAGCGGTCGACCTGCTTCTTTTCGCCGGCGTCGATGAAGCCGGGATCGTGCTGGCCGATGGTCGCGCGGATGACGTCGCCGACGGTCAGCGACAGCACTTCCCAAGGCGACGCGCCGTTTTGCGTGACGGTCAGGACGTTTTCGAAGAAGTGCACCTGGGTGGCGTTGGGCAGCTTGAGCAGCGCCTGCGCCATCGGAACGTGCTCGCACTGGGCGAGATCGGTGTAGGACACCTTGCCGACGCCTTTGACGTCCCGGTTCAGGACGAACTTCCAGGCGTTCGGGTTGGGTGTTCTTTGCGTGCGAATCTGTAGGTCGTCAGCCACTGCTTACTCCGTCGACACGGTCTTGAGCTCGCTGATCGCGCCGTTCATGGCGTGCCAGGCGAGAGCCGCGCATTTCACCCGGGCAGGATACTGCCAGATGCCCGAGAAGATCTTGAGTTTGCCGAGCTGATTGTCCGGACGCTCGTCCGGCTTCAGCTCGCCTTTGAGGAGCTCATGAAATTCGCCGAAGAGCTGGCGGGCCTCCTCGATGGTCTTACCTTTGAGAGAGATCGTCATCATCGACGCCGATGCTTTGCTGATCGCGCAGCCGGAGCCCTCGAAGCCGACGGTGTCGATGAGGCCGTTGGCGTCGACTTTGAGGTACACCCACAGGTGGTCACCGCAAAGCGGGTTGAAGCCTTCGGCCTGGTGCGTCGCGCCGTCCAGCTTGCCGAAATTCCGGGGCTTCTTGTTGTGCTCCAGAATCACCTGTTGGTAGAGGTCGGAGTGCGTCGTCATGCGAACATCCTCACGACTTTCTGGATGGCTTCCGCCAGCACGTCGATCTCTTGCGTCGTGTTGTAGAAAGCCATCGAAGCGCGGGCCGTGGCGACGACGCCCAGGCGTTTCATGAGGGGCTGGGTGCAATGATGGCCGGCGCGGATGGCGACGCCGTCCTGGTCCAGGATCGACCCGATGTCGTGCGGATGGATGTCGCCGAGCGTGAAGCTCAGGATGCTCGTCTTTTTCTTCGCCGTGCCGACGAGCTTCAGCTCTTTGACGTCGCCGAGGCGGCGCGTCCCGTACTCGAGGAGTTTTTGCTCCTGCGCGTAAATGTTGTCGAGGCCGACCGCTTTCAAGTAGTCGATCGCCGCACCCAGCCCGATCATGCTTGCGATGCCCGGCGTGCCGGCTTCGAGGCGGGCGGGAAGCTCGGCGTAAGTCGTCTTTTCGAACGTGACGGTGCGGATCATGTCGCCGCCGCCGAAGACGGGCGGCATTTTTTCGAGAAGGGCGCGACGGCCGTAGAGAATACCGACGCCGGTCGGACCGAAGAGCTTGTGGCTCGAGAACGCCAGGAAGTCGACGCCGAGCTTTTGCACGTCGACGGGCACGTGCGCGACGGTCTGTGCGGCGTCGAGCATGACGAGCACGCCCTTCGCCTTCGCCATGGCGATGATTTGCTCGTAAGGATTGATCGTCCCGAGCGAGTTCGAGATGGCGGCCAGCGACAGCAGGCGGGTCTTGGGCGTCAGCAGCTTTTCGAGCTCGTCGAGCTTCAGCTCACCTTGGTCGTTGATCGGGGCGATTTTGAGAACGGTGCCGCGACGCTCGCACAGCATCTGCCACGGCACGATGTTGGAGTGGTGCTCCATCTCGGTGATGACGATTTCGTCGCCGGCGTTCAGCGTCTGCCCGAAGCTCAAGGCGACGAGGTTGATCGACGCCGTGGTGCCGGAGGTGATGATGACCTCGGCCAGCTCCTTGGCGTTGATGAAGGCGCGGACTTTCTCGCGGACGCCTTCGTAGGACTTGGTCGCTTCTTCGCTGAGGTAGTGGACGCCGCGGTGAATGTTGGCCGCACCGTAAAGATAGTGATTGGACACGGCGTCGACGACGACGCGGGGTTTGAGTGTCGTCGCGGCATTGTCGAAGTAGACCAGTGGCTTGCCGCGCGCCTCAGTCTTCAGAATCGGGAAGTCCTGGCGGATTTTCTGGACGTCGAAGCTCATGCGCCGAAGTCCCTCGCCAGCTTCGCGAGACGCGCCCGGAGGGCTTCGTCTTCGATCTTTAGAAGCGCCTCGTTGGCGAAGGCGTGGGACAGGAGCGCGACGGCGCGCGCTTTGTCGAGGCCGCGGCTCTCCAGATAGAAGAGCTGGTCCTGATTCAGCTGGCCGACGGCCGCACCGTGCGAGCACTTGACGTCGTCGGCGTCGATCTGGAGCTCCGGCTTGGTGTCGATCTCGGCGTCGGACGACAGCAGCAAGTTCCGGTTCATCTGGTAGGCGTTGGTGCGCTGGGCATCCTGGCGCACGAAGACTTTGCCGTTGAAGACCGCGCGGGACTTGCCGTCCAGCACGCCCTTGTAGAGCTGGGAGCTGGTCGCGTCCGGGACGCGGTGGTCGATCGTCGTGTGATTGTCGACGTGCTGCTCGCCCTTCGCCATGTAGAGGCCGTCGAGGTGCACTTCCGCGCCGGCGCCGGTGAGGGCGACGTCGAAGTCGTTGCGCGTGAGCTTGGCCCCCGCAGTGAAGCAGAAGGAGTTCAGGCGCGAGTCCTTGGTCAGGACGGCGCGGCCGCGGCTGATATGGAGGGCCTTGTCGCCTTCCGTCACGATCCGGACGTGATTGAGCTTCGCGTTGGCGGCGAGCACGATGTCGGTCGTCTGGCCGACGAACGTCTGGGCGGCGCCCCGCGACGTGTAGGTTTCGACGAGCTGGAGCTCGGCGCCTTCGGCGAGCGAGACGAGAATCCGCGGAAAGACGGCGTCGGCGAGTGCCGCGTGGTTGATTTCGAGGGGCTCCGAGACTTTGACGTTCTTCTGCACTTCGATGTAGATGCCGTCGGCGAGGAAGGCGTCGCCGAGAACGCCGAACGTCTTGTCGGGAAGCGACGAGAGCGTCGCGAACATTTTCTTGAGCTCGTCACCCTTCTTGGCGAGGGCTTCGCGCAGGGGAAGCACGACGAGTCCGGCCTGGGCGCCGCCGCGAGCCAGCTCGAGCTGCCCCGGCTTGCCGAGTCCGAGCTCGCCTTCGCTAAGCGAGCGGAGGCTGGTGTACTTCCACTCTTCGTCCTTGCGCGTCGGTAGACCGGTGGCGGAGAAGCGCTGAAAGGCGGCGCCCCTCAGCTCTTTCACCCAAGTCGGATCCGTCGCGCCGAGCTTTTCGAGGCCGGCGTATGCTGCCGCGAAATTCGTCATTGGATCAACCAGTCGTAGCCGCGGTTCTCGATCTCGAGCGCCAGGTCCTTGCCTCCGCTCTTGATGATCCGGCCATTGTGCAACACGTGCACGTGGTCCGGCACGATGTAGTTCAGGATGCGCTGGTAGTGCGTGATCAGGACGACGGCGTTGGTTTCCGTCCGGAGCTTGTTGACGCCTTCCGAGACGATGCGGAGCGAGTCGACGTCGAGGCCCGAGTCGGTCTCGTCTAGGATCGCGAGGCGGGGCGACAGCACGGCCATTTGCAGGATCTCGTTGCGCTTCTTTTCGCCGCCGGAGAAGTCGACGTTCAGCTGTCGGTCGATGAACTTGTCGTCCATGTTCAGAAGCTTTACTTTTTCCCGCAGGAAGACGTCGAAATCGAGCGGGTCCATCTCTTCGACGCCCTGCTGGCGGCAGATCGCGTTGAAGGAGGCGCGGAGAAACTCGGCGTTGTTCACGCCCGGGACTTCCACGGGGTATTGGAAGGCCAGGAACACGCCTTCGCGGGCGCGCTCGTCGGCGGCCATGGCGAGGAGGCTCTTCTTCTTGAAGTTGATCTCGTAGTCGACCTTGCCGGACGTCACTTCGTAGTCGGGATGGCCGGCGATGACTTTCGAAAGCGTGCTCTTTCCGGAGCCGTTCGGGCCCATGATGGCATGCACTTCGTTTTCTTTGACCGTGAGGCTGAGTCCCTTGAGGATTTCTTTGCCGTCTACGGCGACGTGGAGGTCCTTGATCTCTAGCATGCTAGCCAACGCTCCCTTCGAGCTTCATTTCGAGCAGTTTCACGGCTTCCACGGAAAACTCCAGCGGCAGCTCCTTGAAGACTTCCTTGCAGAAGCCGTTGAGGAGAAGGCTGATCGCTCCCTCGTCGTCGATACCGCGCGATTTGAGGTAGAAGATCTGGTCGGCCGAGATCTTCGACGTCGTCGCTTCGTGCTCGACGGTGGCGGTCTTGTTCTTCACTTCGATGTACGGATAGGTGTTCGCCTTGGAGCGGCTGCCGACCAGCATCGAATCGCACTGCGAGTAGTTCCGGGCGTTGTCGGCGCCAGCCATGATCTTGACCTGACCGCGGTAGCTGTTCACCGACTCGTCGGCCGAGATGCCTTTGGAGATGATCTTGGAAGTGGTGTTCTTTCCCATGTGGATCATCTTGGTGCCGGTGTCGGCCTGCATCTTGTTGTTGGTCAAGGCGACCGAATAGAACTCGCCGATCGAGTCGTCGCCCTTCAGGATGACGCTCGGGTATTTCCAGGTGATCGCCGAGCCCGTCTCGACCTGGGTCCAGGAGATCTTGGATTTGCGGCCGCTGCAGAGGCCGCGCTTGGTCACGAAGTTGTAGATGCCGCCTTTGCCTTCTTTGTCCCCGGCGTACCAGTTCTGGACGGTCGAGTACTTGATCTCGGCGTTTTCCATGGCGACGAGCTCGACGATCGCCGCATGCAACTGGTTCTCGTCGCGCTGGGGAGCGGTGCAGCCTTCGAGGTAGCTGACGTAGGATCCTTCTTCCGCAATGATGAGCGTCCGCTCGAACTGGCCCGTCTCCGCGGCGTTGATGCGGAAGTACGTCGAGAGCTCGAGCGGGCAGCGGGTGCCCTTCGGGATGTAGACGAACGAGCCGTCGCTGAACACGGCAGAGTTGAGCGCCGCGTAGTAGTTGTCTTTATAGGGGACGACGGAGCCGAGCCACTTCTCGATCAGCGCGGGATGATCGCGCAGTCCTTCGGAGAAGGAGCAGAAGATGACGCCGACTTTGGCGAGCTCGGCCTTGTGCGTCGTCCCTACCGACACGGAGTCGAAGACGGCGTCGACGGCGACGCCCGTCAGGCGCTTTTGTTCGGCGAGCGGAATGCCCAGACGGTTGAAGGTGTCGAGGATCTCTTTGTCGACTTCCTCGAGGCTCTTTGGACCTTCGCCCTTTTGCTTCGGGGCCGAGTAGTAGCGGATGTCCTGGAAGTCGATCTTCGGATACGAGACGTGGGCCCAGGTCGGTTCGGTCAGGGTCAACCAGTGACGGTAGGCCTTGAGGCGGAACTCGAGGACGAACGCGGGTTCGTTCTTTACTGCCGACAGACGGCGGACGACGTCTTCGCTCAGGCCTTTCGGGAAGGCATCGGACTCGACGTCCGTGACGAAGCCGTATTTGTATTCCCGGTTGGAAAATTTGCTCTTTGCCGAATCGGGTGACATACCCGTCTCCTGCATGGTAATAATTTGCGCGCCAACGCCCCAATGTCTACCAAATCAGTCAAC
>JAYVBB010000030.1:0-5402 GCA_043750715.1 Pseudomonadota bacterium
TGCTTTGGGGAACGAGCTGCGGCAGGATCGCCGCCGCCGCGGGACTGGTGAACGCCCTGGTCGCGCCGATCAGAGCGAGGACTCCGTAGATCGGGTCCACCGCGTGAGTGCCCGACCGCGCAAAGTAGAGGAGTGCCGCGGAGCAGAGAGAGAACGCGACGTAGCAGAAGAGTAGAATCTTCCGGCGGTCGAAGCGGTCGGCGACGTCGCCCGCGAACAACGCGAAAACCACGAACGGTACGAACGTCGACAGCCCCACGAAACCGAGATCCAGCGGCCGGCTCGACATCGCGTAGACCTGCCAGCCGACGGCGACCGATTGCATTTGCATCGCGATGACGGCCAGGAATTTGGCGGACTGAAAGCGGACGAAGCTCTTGTGTTTGAAGACTTCGTGCGCCGTCTCGGCCCGGGTCATGGTCTCTGACTGCATCTCCCAGCCTTACCATGCTTGCCCATAACCCGCGAGAATCATTTGCAGATAAAAGTGCTTACAGCCAAGAGGCTGGTGAGTATAAAGTCGGGTTCCGATGGAAAGGTGGCAGAGTGGCCGAATGCACGTCCTTGCTAAGGACGCGTCCGGGTAACTGGACCGAGGGTTCGAATCCCTCCCTTTCCGCCATCCTCTTTAAGCCGCGGCATCCTGTCCCCCTTGATACCTTGGTGACCACCGGTGGTTCATCCCCGACTTGAAGAAGGTTCAGGGCCATTACCCGCGTTGGCAGCCGAAGTGGAACGTCGAAGCCCCGGAGTTCTCATGCGCTCATCGCTTCTGATTTGTCTTCTGGCGACGTTGATCGTCGCCTGCACCGAGGGCAAAGCCGCCGATTCCGCCGGCCCGGTGACGCTAACTAACGCCTGCTTGCAAACCGGCGGCTCGAGTACGCAGGTAGACACCGTACTGACGTGTCAGATGACGGCCGTGAAGCGCATCCTGTCGCCAAAAGGCAGCTGCTACATGCTGACGGTCGAAGGCTGCACGGAACTCGTCACCGCCAACAAAGCGGGTGTCGGGACGGCACTGACGAAGATCACGTTCGTCGCGGGCGACGGCAATACGCAGGACGGCTTCCGCCTGCGCGAGGTCGGCGACTTCATCAACACCCGGCAGGTTCAAGGCAAGGAAATCGTGATCGGATTCAAGGGTGCGGTGGCGCAGCCCGACTCGGCCTCGGCCTTCTATTACGTGGAACAGCCGAACGGAGAGCTGACTCTAGAGTGATTCATAGGATTTCGTGGGACAAGAATTGGATGAGATAATGCGCTTGCCCTGAAGGAAGCCGAAGGATGAAAGTTCGCCTGGCCGTCGTGCAGTACGAGATGCGGGAGATCCACCGGTTCGAGGATTTCGCGGCTCAATGCCGCTACTTCGTGGAAGCAGCGGCGGGATACCAGGCGGACTTCATCCTCTTCCCGGAGATGCTGACCAATCAGCTGCTCTCCGCAACGCCCGGCCTGACCGGCAAGGCGGCGGTCAAGGCGCTGGACGGCTACACCGGGCGCTACCTCGAGACGTTCTCTGCCATGGCGAAGGACCTGAAGGTCAACATCGTCGGCGGCTCTCACTTCACGTCGGAGGGCGGCAAGGTCACCAACGTCGCCTACCTCTTCCACCGCAGCGGCAAGGTCGACCGGCAAGGTAAAGTCCACGTCACGCCCGGAGAGAAGGCAGCCTGGGGCATCCAGGCGACCGACGCGATCGAGGCGTTCGACACGGACAAAGGTAAAGTCGGAATCCAGATCTGCTACGACGTCGAGTTTCCGGAGCAGACCCGGCTCCTGACGGAAAAAGGCGCGAAAATCGTCTTCGTTCCCTTCTGCACCGACGACCGGCAAGGTTACCTCCGCGTCCGGTACTGCGCCCAGGCGCGCTGCATCGAAAATCAGATCTACGTCGCCACGGCCGGCGTCGCCGGCAACCTCCGCCACGTCAAAGACATGGACGTCCACTACGCGATCTCCGGAATTTTCACGCCCTCCGATTTCGGCTTCGCACGCGACGGTATCGCCGCCGAGTGCCCGGAAAACCAGGAAGCGATGGTGGTTCAGGACGTCGACCTCGACGCCCTGGAAGCCGCGCGGAAATCCGGCACGGTTCGCAATTGGCAGGACCGGCGGACGGATCTCTACAAGGTCGTTTACTTGACCAAGTAGGGCAGCACGGCCCTCTTCTTAACGAAGAAGTCCTGGCGCTCTTTTGGCATGTCGGCAAAATCACCAATGGTGAGGCGACAGTTGGGTGCGCCGCACTGGCAGGTCATTTTCCAGAAGCCGCCGGCCTGGGTCGTGGCGTAGTCGAACGAAATTTCGTGGCCTTCGCCGATCGGCTTCAACGCAAACAGGACGACCCGGCCAGCGTCTTCGCGGATGCCGCAGTTGGGGTCGCACGAGTGGTTGACGTAGTCGTCGAGCTCGCCGGAAGGACTCAAAAAGGCCTTGGGGCCGACCTGCAGGGCGTGGGTCAGGTCGCTGAACGCGGTGACGTCTTTCAGGTCGCCGAGGAACTGCAGGACCTCGTCGCCCACGCGGAACATCTGTCCGGCGAATACGCCCCGGCCCTTGCCGGGAACGTCTTTTAAGATGAGTGCCGTGCGTTGGCTCGGCGACGTCGACAGGTTCCGCATGGATCCATAGTTCAACATTTGTCTGGGCCTGTCCAGTGGCAAGGGCAGCGCTGGCGGGGGCGAATACGCCTGAATACGTAGAGTGGCCTCGAAGCCTTCTGCCACAGGCGCCATCGACCGATGGCGTCTAAAGAGCACGAACGCGCGCAAGGAGGGGATGCATGCGGGGAGTCACTTTGGCAATGTTGGCTGCCGCGACGGCCACGGCAATTTGCGGGGGCAAGGACAAAGACGACGAGGGGAGCGAGCTGGAAGTCGATGTCATTAGCACGCTGACTCTTACGGACGACGAGCTCGGCGAGGGTCTTGCTATTTCCCGCCCAGCACTTCGATGACGTTGCCCGCCGGATCGGCGAACTGGAGCCAGAAGCTACCTTTGCCCATGTCGACCGGGCTCTCGTGAATGACCCTCTCACCGCCGTCATTGAGAGCCTTGAAAAGCGCGCCGACCGATTTGACCCCGATCATGACGCTGGCCCGGGTCGAGCGCTCGGTCGTCGCAGCCCGCTCATAACCCTCTCCCATCCAAAAGAAGGCGCCCCCGCATTGGCCCCAGACCTCGCCTTTGCGGAATTCCTGGAGCTGTTCGAAGCCCAGGTATTTTTCATAAAACGGCTTACACGTTTCTAGCTTGTCGACGTAAACGAGGGCAAATCTTAGGTCGTTGACGTTGCCTTTAAGCGACATGGTCTCTTATCTCCACGCTCGGTATCTCTAAGATACTGGAGCGGAAATGCTACACCTCCGCAAAGACCGGAAGCGACTGGTTTTTTTTGGCAAGGAATTCGGGCGAAGTTGGCTCGGGACTTGCTTTTAGGAGGACGAGTGAATGGAGGAGATAAACATGAATCGCCGACTCCTGGTTACCGAAGACGACCCCCTGCTCATGGCGCTCTATAAAAGATCGCTAAAAGAACTGGATGGCTTCGACATCACCTACGCGCCCTCTCTCGAGGACGCCCGAAAACTCCTCGCGACTGATCAGTTCGATCTCGCGCTGCTCGACCTGAACCTCGCCTCTGCACACGGCCGGGAAGGCCTCGAGCTACTCACCGATCTCCGCCGCACCCAGCACAGCACCGTCGTCATGATGTCGAGCGACGACGACGAGGACACCATCGCCGAATGTACTCGCCGCGGGGCCCTGGCGTTCATCCCGAAGCACACGGGGTTCGCCCGCCGCCTCCCCGACGTCGTCCGCCAAGCCGTTACGGCTTGAAGACCCTCGCGCCGTAACGCAAGGCGGCATAGAGCTCCAGAAAGTCGACGCCGTTGTACGCATAGACCGTGCCGTTGTCCTCTTCCGGGCAAGTCGTCGGCATGAAGATCCAGCGGCTCTCGCGGCACCAAAGGGACGGGGCCGTGTTGCTCGAGATCGTCGTGCCGACGGCGCTCTTCAGCTCCTTGACGTAGCGCTCAGGGACTTTTTCGCCGCGAGCGAGGCGTGCGGCAGTCGCACCGAGGTAGTCGCCGTCGGCGTCCATGCGCTGGATGTAGAGAGGCTTCGTATCGAAGGTCCGGCTCGCGAAGTAAACCGAGTTGATCATCCGCAGCGTAAAGCGTGCGCAGAGGTCCCGGTGATCGGTCCCGACCTGGAGGTCGCAGATCCCCGCCGAGAGCCCGTCCAAAGCCGCATAGAACGTCTCGCGGAGGCCGCTGGCATCGAGCAGGATCTTCTCTCCCGTCGGTCCCTGCGCCTCGACCTTGCCGAGGTAGGTCGTGATGTCCCTGCCGGTGATGTAGGAAATGGCGCGCGCGATCGGCCAGGCGAAGCCCCGCGCGTCGGCACCGCGCTTTACGGCTTTGCCGTCCGGGTTTACGACCATGTAGTTGTAGGTTTTGAGCCGGACGCCAATCTGGTGGGCGTGTTCGACGATCAGGTTCCGCGCTTCCGACGCTTCCGGAAGATCGGGGTAAAGCCTGGCCGCATTCATGGCGAGCGAGTACCCGAAAAGCAGATGCACGATCTGATCCTGGCTCATTTCGTTGCCTGTGCCCTGCGCGTCCGACGCTACGCTCAGCGTCTTGCCGGCCAGGACGACGGACGTTTCCTTGACGTCGTCCCGCCAAAAGAAGCCGCGGTTGGACGTGCCGTCGGGAAGGAGGGCGACGGGTGAAAGGTCGTTGGCGATGTGCCGCACGGTCGCCGTGATGCTCTGGAAGGCGGCAGCCGGTGCGGGGCCGCCGGCGCTCAGCGCCCGCCAGGCAATGACGTTGCCGAGGTAAACGGTGTTGTCGGCGAACTTCGCCTTTTCGGGGGAAATCCAGGTGACGACGTTGCCGTGGAAAACCGGAGCCATGAAGCGGGTTTCGAGTTCGTTGACGCGTTGCTGGTAGAACGACGTGAGAGCGGCGTCGGTGCCGGTGACTTCCGCCAGCTGGGACGGGCTGGAGACGTCCTCGAACATGTGAACGCAGCCGGTTGTCGAAAATGCCAAAACCAGGCCCACTAGCAACTTCGTCATTTCTAGCTCCAAATTAGAACCCTGATTGTAGCGGGAGGTGTGCTATTTTCAAGGCGACTTGAGGAGGTCAACCCCATGACGCCCGAGCAAATCACCAAGGTCCGGAGCATTCTCCGCCTGGCCACGCACCTACCCGCCGACGAGCGCGACGAGTACCTGGAAGCCGTGACCGCCGGAGACGACGAAGTTCGCGTGGCCGTCGAGCGAATGCTGCGGACGGATATGAGTCTCGAACAAACCATGCGCGAAACGCCGCCGCGGCCGAGTTAGCGCGCAGCTGTATCTCATAATTCATAGGCATCGAGCGCCCAAT
>JAYVBB010000031.1:0-3127 GCA_043750715.1 Pseudomonadota bacterium
ATGAAATAAGCGAGCCTATTTCATTAATGGGATGAGGGGGTTATCATGGGCTCCTACCCAAATCGTGCGGGACCCCCCCATGAGCGTGTCGGAAACCGAGTTTCAGTTCGTCAAGGCTGCGGCCGTCGGAGCCTCGCTTCTCTTCGCGACGGCTCTGCAAGCATTGTTGCCCTACCGGCGGAGCTTTATCAGGCAGGTCGCGAATTGGAAGGTCAATTTCCCTCTCGCGGTGCTGAACCTCGTTGGGATCACCGCCGTTTGCGGCGGATGCGCTTGCTCGGTGGCGCGATGGGCGGGAGAAAACGGCATCGGACTGCTCAATCATTTACTCATTCCGCTACCGTGGCAGATCGCGATCGGGGTTCTGGTCCTCGACCTCACCGCTTACTTCTGGCATCGGGCGAACCACGAATTGTCGTTTCTGTGGCGATTTCACGCGGTGCATCACTCCGACCAATGGTTCGATGCGTCGACAGCGGTTCGATTCCACCCCGGGGAAATTATGATTTCTCTCGGGGTAAGAGTGGGCGTAGTCGCCGTTCTTGGCATTCCGGTCGAAGGCATTCTTGCATTCGAAATGATTTATGCCGGATTCAACTTTTTCGAGCATGGCAACATCCGTCTTGCTCCAAGCGTCGAACGCGCAGCCGGAGCCGCGTTCGTGACTCCCGCGCTCCACAGAAAGCATCATTCCGTCGTCCGCTCCGAATTGAACAGTAACTTCGGAACCATCTTTTCCATATGGGACCGGTTGTTTCGGACCTATCTGGCTTCGTCGTCTAGCGAGCAGATCAGTGTAGGGCTGTCGGGAGACGGAGAAAGTGAGACGCGGGTCGCGAGGCTCCTGACGCTGCCGTTTCGCTCGGGATCCGACGCGGCCTAGAGCGATTTACCGAGCTGGGTTGTTAAGATCGCAAGGAAGATCAGGGTCCGGAGGCCACTTTTTTGGCTTCGTCGAGATCGACCTTCTGCAGCATCACCATTCCGATGATGAAAAAAGCGATCAGAAACAGAATGCTCAGGCGGCTGCCGCCGCCGAACTGGGCCACCAGTCCGAAGAGGAGAGGACCCAAGACTCCCGCGAACCGCGAGCTGATCGAGATAAAGCTGAAGAACTCCGCCGAGCGATCGCGCGGGACGATCGATGCATACAAGGAGCGGCTGAGCGCCTGGCTCGCGCCCTGGACCGCCGCGACGAGGATCGCGAGAACCCAGAAGTGCCAGGCCTCCGTCATGAAGTAACCGAGCACGCAGATGCCGGTGTAGACGAGCAGGCTGATCTGGATCGTCGGGCGGGTGCCGAGCCGGCCGGCGAGCGAGCCGAAGGCGAACGTCGCCGGAATGCCCAGGAACTGGACGAGCAGCAGCGCGCCGATCAGGTGCGTCGAGCCGATGCCGATCTCGCGGCCGAAGATGGTCGCCATCTTGATGATCGTCCCGACGCCGTCGGTGTAAAACCAGAAGGCGATCAGGAAGGTCAGCACCTGTCTGTACTTCTTCACCTCGCGGAGCGTCTTCACCGAGCGCCGGAAACCGAGCGTGAAGAGGTTGCCTTCGGGGCGGGGGCCTTTGACCCGGGCCTCGGGAACGCCGCGAAAGGTCGGGATCGAAAAGACCAGCCACCACACGGCGACGCTGAGAAACGAGGCGCGGACGGCGACGCCCTTGTCCGCGAAGCCGAAGACCTCGGGCTTCAGCACCCAGGCGAGGTTCAGCGCGAGCAGCAGGCCGCCTCCGACGTAACCCATCGCGAATCCCGCCGTCGAGACGCGGTCCATCTCCTCGTCGCTCGCGAGCGACGGCAGCATCGCGTCGTAGAAGACGTTGCCTCCGTAGAAGCCGATGCTGGCGATCAGGAACAGGATGGCGGCCAGCTGCCAGTCGCCTTTATAAACAAAAAAAAGCAGAGCCGTGGAGCCGACGCCGACGCTCATGAAGACGGCGAGGAACTTCTTCTTCGCGTTGGAGAGGTCGGCCATGGCGCCGAGCATCGGCGCGAACAGCGCGGCGATCGCGAGGCCAGCGGCGCTCGCGTAGCCCCAGTAGGCGGTGCGCAAATTCTCAGGCAGGTCCGCCGCGGCCACGTCGTGAAAATAGATGGGGAGCATCGCTGCAATCACGGTCGTCGTGAACGCGGAGTTCGCCCAGTCGTACATCGCCCACGCGCGGAGTTCGGGACGTCCGAGACCTAGGCCTCGAAGCCACTGATTCATGCGGGGTTTCGTGGAGTCGGTCATGGCCGCCGAGAATAATCGAGGAAGTCCGCGGAGTCCTTGGAATTGCTACCAACGAACGATTAAAATTTCATAAAATAAGAGTTGCGAAAACCCCTAGCTGCGGTATGACTGGCCAGTCAGTCAATCAAAGTGACGTACTACGATAGGGGACAAAAGATGAAACACGCCTTCTTCAAACCAACCCTTCTCATCTCGGTCCTGGGCCTGTGTTCCGTCGTCACCTCTTGCGGCCCCGAAGCGGCCGATCTGAGCACCGTTCAGCATGACCAGGACCGCCCGACGCGTGGCACCGATTCCTGGCAGTGGTACGGCGTCACGTCTGCCCAATACGATTCCTCCGTCGCGCCGATCGCCGGCGTCTCGACGTCCGCTCTGCTGGACGACGACCACGCGCTGGTCGAAAAAACGCAATTCTGGCTCGACAAGCTCGACGCCCAGATCCGCGGCGAGCACCCGCAAGATCTGGCCAACGTGCCGAAGCCCCACGCCAAAGTCGTCCGCGAAGGTAGCCCCAACGCGTTCGTCGCTCCGGTCGGCGTCTGCTTCGACCTCAAGGTCAAGACGGGCGGCAGGGGCGCCGTCGTCGACAAAGCGTATTTCGACGTGAAGACGGGCGAGCTTTCGAGCTTCCCGGACCAGCTCCCCTGCGTGGAAGCGGAAGCCGACGCCCAGACCGTGAAGAAGATCGTCGAGCGCTTCAACTCCGGCACGACCACTGGCTGCCGTCTGTCTTTCGACTCCCAGCAGGAAGTCGTGAAGCTGTCGAGCGACTGCCCGATCAACGCCGAGCTCAGCGACGCCGCCGGCGCCAACCACTTCGTGATCCTCGAGACGGCCAACTACGTCACCGTCCATACCGGTCTCTTCCCGATCATGTCCGAGGAAGCGTT
>JAYVBB010000032.1:0-5347 GCA_043750715.1 Pseudomonadota bacterium
AGGGGTGATTTCGAGTGATTTCAGGTGATTTCGAGAGGTGAGCTGAGGAGGCTTCTTCTGGACTAAGTTATTGATTCGACTGAAAAGAAACGGTCCTGACTCATTTGAGCAGGACCGTGATCTTAGTTGGTAGCGGGGGACGGATTTGAACCGCCGATCTTCGGGTTATGAGCCCGACGAGATACCAGACTTCTCCACCCCGCGGCATGGACGAACTTTATAGGCCCATAGAGCCCGGACGTCAACAGCTTGATGGATTCAAAATATCTACGTTATTTCAGCCCCTTAAAATCTAAGAGCGGCCCCCCACCTCACATGTCCGTGGCCCCCCGACGGCCCCACCGATAGCCTCGTCGACGCTATGCATACAAACTATATGCATATCTGGGGGCGGGGTTGGGATATAAGTGGAAAATGGACTTCGATGGCTTCGTACTCGAGGTCAGGAAGCCGGAACACGGCGAGAGGCACTGCCACGCGCTAAGGCATCCTGGCGGCCACCTGGTGGTCTCACTCGACTCGTTCGCTGTCCTCGAAGAGGACTCCGGATTCAACGGAAGAGAGATCAAAGCAATCATTCAGACCGTGATGACTCATCACGCCGTGCTCCTCGCCAAATGGAGGGACCTCAATGGCTAAGAAATACAAAATGGTTAACGGCATTCGCTTCGCGGCCGACGTCGACACCTCCAAAATCGATTGGGAGTCCCCGGCCGACCCGAAGCTCCTGGCGGCCCTTAAGAGAAAGCCGAAGATTCGCATCACGACGATGCTGGATTTCGACATCATCGAAGAACTCAAAAGAATCGCCGCGGAATCCGACGGCGAAATCGGCTACCAAACAGCCCTGAACTCCCTGCTGCGGGCGGTGCTTTTTCCTCCGGCGAAAGCCAGGAAAAAGACAAAATCTCGCAAAACGGGCTGACCTAGTCCTTCCCCTTCCCCGACACTCCAAACCGCCTCGCCACATCCTTGATCCCATCCCCCAGCACGTGGACATAGAGCAGCGTCGTCTCGATCTGCTCGTGCCCGCAGATCGCCTGCACCGTCTTGATGTCGCACCCACCGGCGAGCAGGAGGGTGGCAGCCGTGTGCCGCAAATCATGCCAACGGATCGCGCTGACTCCCGCCGCCTCGACGTCACGGTCGAAGTACTTCGCCCGAAAGGCTTCGTGCCACAAAGGCCGCCCCGACTCGTGACAAAATATCGGCTCGGTGAAGCGCGTCTTTCTCTCCCGGACCAGCGCCTCGAGCTCACGCCTAAGCTCGGGGTTGCACGGCACGTACCTCGACCTCTTGCCTTTGGGCTCCCGGTACGTGCGCGAGACGCGGTCGAGCTGCCGCTGCACGTGCAGCAACTCCCCGCCTTGCACCAAGTCCCTAGGCTGCAGGCCCAGCAACTCTCCGGCCCGGATCCCGGTGTTCAGCGCCGTAAGGTATGCGACGTGCACCCACCGCTTCTCCGTCCCGGACGGGTACTTCTTGGCCGTGAACGCCAGGAAAGCCTCCGCCTCTCGCCGCTCCCAGAACCGCATCGCCGGCCGCGCGCCCTTGAGCTTCTCGAGTCCCGTCGCGGCATTGAATCCAATCCGCCTGTTCCTGACGGAGTAGTTGAGCACGGCGGTGACGACTTGAAGCTTGTGGTTCACCGTCCTCCACGCCAGGCCCTTCGCGAGCTCGGCCTTCTGCACGTCGGCGAGACGGCCCGGATGCAGGTCGCCCGGGTCGAGGTCTCCCAAGACGGAATCGAGCTCGGCGACGATGCCGCGCGCCTTCTTCAAGTAACCGGGACTAAACGTCGCCGCATGATGGGCCAGCCAATAGGCGCACTCGGCCCGAAAAGTTGTGGGTACTCGGTCCATACCGCGAGACCTAGCAAAGCGGCCCGGCGGGCACCAAGGACATGCGTTTTTTTCAAGTTTCATGCAATCTTAAGGGATGGATATCTTTTGGCGCTCGCTAGTCCGGATGAGGGCCCAAAGCCGTGAAGGCGTGAGGCTCCTCGACTCCCTACGCGGGAAACACCGGGGCCAGAGTGTCGCCGTCCTGGGCGGCGGTCCGAGTCTCGGCAATTTCGAGGGTCGGCAGGACGTTGCCATTGCCGTCAACGGAGCCGCCCTCCTCCCGCGCCGCTACGACTACTTCCTTTGCGGCGACGAATCGGCGCCGAAGAGGTCGTGGTTTCAGGCTTCGGCTCAATGGAATGCGACGCGGGTCGTCTCGTCGTTCG
Source organism: Pseudomonadota bacterium (assembly GCA_043750715.1). Taxonomy (GTDB): domain Bacteria; phylum Bdellovibrionota_B; class Oligoflexia; order Oligoflexales; family CAIYRB01; genus CAIYRB01. The sequence continues at coordinate 2,231 of JAYVBB010000032.1, forward strand.
TCGCACCCTGGGATCCGCTGCTCTTTCCGGACTCGGAAACGAGGCTTCGGCTGCAAGCCGCCCTGCCTCTGCGCCGGACGTCGACGGCACCCTTCTACGAGTACGAACCGAACGCTACGGTGTCGCCGCCCCACATCTGGTTTCAATACGAGCACCCGCCTGTTTCGCGCTTTCATGACCTTCCGTTTGACCGGAATGCCGGTCGATTCTTTCACGGAGCCACGATCGCCGGCGCCGCCGTGCAGCTGGCCGCGGTCATGGGCGCGGCCGAAATCCACTTGTTTGGCTGTGATTTTTCCAACCGGACGGGGCTCGACTACTTTTTACCGACGAAAGAAGCGGGCGGCGTATCCAGCCAGGTGCAGATCGACAGCTTCGCCAAGGTGCTCCGCCAGGCCGAAAAACTCGGCATCCATGTCGTCCGCCCCCAGCCCCTTTAGGCCGGGTTTTTTGTTGCGAAGTCTTCTGATCTGTCGCAACGTCTCCCCGTCCATCAGGGGGAAATTTATGTCATTCCAGTTTACGCCCGTCGTCGTCGCGCTCTGCGCCATTTTGACTTCGTGCGGCGATCCCAAGGCGTCCCAACCGGTCTCGCGGACCTCCGACCTCGCGTCCGAATCCAGCGCCGGCCTCTTCTACTACTATGTCGACGGCGGCGACCTCGTCCGCACCAAGTGCCCTTTGGGCGCCGACCTTCTCGACCGCAGCGTCTGCAACGCCCAGAAGAAGCACCTCGAGCTCAACCTCGTCCGGCAACCGGTCTACGACGCCTACGCCCGCGAGCTGACCCGCTTCGACAACCAGCTCGCCGACCTCATCGCGAAGATCGGTCGCATCGACTTGAAGATCGCGGAACTCCTCGCGACGGGCACCTTCCCAAACGAAACCCGAGCGGCGGAACTCAAAGGCGCGATCAACACTCTGGAGACCACGATAGGCGAGCTCACGCAAACCCTCGCCGACCTCGCCGTCCAGATCTCGGCTTTGGAAGACCGGATCGCGCGTGAACCCAACGCCGACCGCATGACGGAGCTCAGCGGCCGACGGGCCGAGCGGCAGGAATTCGACGGCAAGCTTTACGAAGCCCGGAACCAGCGCGACAAGCTCCGGACGGAGCTCATCGCTCTTTCGGCGGACGTCGGCGACCAGCAGACGTTTACGCTCGTGAAAGAGCAACGCCGCGCCGCCGTCTCCAACTGGGAAGCGGTCAAATCCCGCCAGACCGTGTTCCTACGCGCCGTCGTGAACGTCGACCGGCTGTTCGCCTACATGGCCGACTTCGGCATGGTTTACGAGCAACGCCCCTCCCAGGGAACGACCCCGTTCGACCAGGAAATCCTGGGCAAAGTAGAAGACACCTTCGCCCGCGTCCTGGACGCAACCACCCACTTCAGCTTCGCGGGCCTGATCGGCGACCGCGGCGACTGCGGAGCGGAGTGCTGGGTGGTCGGCAGGATCCAGGTGCCACGCCACGGCAAGCTAGTCAAAGCCTGGTGCGTGACCGCCCCTTCGAGCGGCGGAACCTGCCCCTATCCGACCCTCTACACGCCGAGCTCGGTGCCATTACCGGAGCGCGCGCTCGACGCCGAAAATCCCGCCGATCGCCGGAACTTCCCGCGAGTCTTCCAGGAAGACGCCCGGGGCGATTGGATGTTCGGCGCCGTCTGCCGCGCGACGGCCGATCCCTTCGAGCCTGGGCTAACCTGTCACGTCGAGATCGAGTGATCCGAGACGCTCGTCAGTCGATCCCGAGCTTTGCCTTGAGCGTCACCAGGCTCTCGCGGCTAACGGCGAGCTCCGTCTCGAAGTAGTCGCTGAGCACGGCGACGTATTTGCGGTCGCCCTCGCGCCTCAGCTCCTTCAGGAAGTCGAGGTTGACGATCGCGCTCCGGTGGATCCGGACGAACTTCCCGCCCGCTTCGAGCCGGGACTCGAGCGCATCGAGAGAGTCGTCCGCCAGCACCTGCTTCTCTCCCGCCGTGATCTCGACGTAGTGATCTTTGGCGCTCAAGGCCGAAATCTGCTCGACGTCGAAGATCTGAAACTTGGCGCCGACCCGCACAGCGAGCTTGCCGGCGTTCGCCATCCGGCCCTGCGCCGCCATCGCCTTGAGCATGGCTGCGACCGCCACCATCCCTTGCGAATCGGACCCGGCCCTCAACTTTTCGATCGTCGTCTTGAGGCGCGCCTCCTCGACCGGTTTCACCAGATAGTCGACCGCATGGAGGTCGAACGCCTTCAGGGCGTATTCGTCGTAAGCCGTCGCAAAAACGATCTTCGGGCCTCGGCCGCCAAGACATTGCGCCACTTCGAGACCCGTTAGACCCGGCATCTCGATGTCGAGAAAGACAACCTCGGGGCCGAGCGTCGCGATCTTTTCCAAAGCTTCGGGTCCGCTCGCTGCCTCGCCGACGATCTCGACTCCGGGATGCGCTTTGAGCATTCTGCCGAGGCGACTTCTCGCGGGCGCCTCGTCGTCGACCAAAAGGACTTTCACGCTTTTCCTCCGCGACCGAGCGGCATCTGGAGCACGACCCGGGTGCCAGGATTCGCCGCCTCGATCTCGAGGCTCGCCTGCTCGGGGAACATCATTCTCAGCCTTTCGCGGCAGTTGGCGATCGCCGTTCCGGTGCCTTTCGACGCGGGTGCTTTCCCGTAACCGACCCCGTCGTCCACGACCAGGACCTTCAACTTATCGCCAACGGCGCTGGCCGTCACTTTCAGGTTGCCTCCGGCGACCTGGGTCAGCAACCCGTGCTTGACTGCGTTCTCGACGAAAGGCTGTACGCAAAGCACCGGAACCAGCACGGCATCCGCATCGACGGCAGTGCCGACGACGATCTCGTACTTCAGGCGGTCGCCGAACCGCGCCTTCTCGATTTCCAGATAGGACCGGCAGAGCCCGAGCTCGGCGGCGAGCGAATGCGTTTCCTGCTTCGAGGCAGCGAGCACCCGGCGGTAAAGGCTCGAAAGCTCGACCGTCATAGCTTCCGCCGAATCCGGATTTTCGTGGATCATCGACGCGATCGAATTCAGCGAGTTGAACAGCAGGTGCGGATTCATCTGAGCCGTGAGGGCGGCGACCTGGGCCTTGAGGTTGGCGCTTTCCAGGTCCTG
>JAYVBB010000033.1:0-4245 GCA_043750715.1 Pseudomonadota bacterium
TCGACCCGTCCCTGCACCCCGAAGCCAAGCTCTACCGCGCGTTCCTTCCGGACGGGCGAGTCGGGGCCGAGATCCTCAAAGGCAAAGTGCGCCACGACATCGTTTACAACGCTCTCCTCGAGGAACTCCGCTCGGCGAAGAGCTTGCTCGACGTCGGCGGCGGCCAGGGTGCGCTGCCGATCCTTATGAGCCTGGGCTCGCCGGATCTGACCACCGCCGTCGTGCTCGACTGGGACCGCCGAAAGCTGGCGCGTGGTGCTGCCGCCGCGCGCCGTCTGCGACTCCCGGTCGCCTTCCGTGAGACCGACGCCTTCAGCCCCGCGACCTCGTGGCCGCTCGGGTCGTTTGACGCCATCTCGTGCATCGACCTGCTGCACTACGCCAGTCTGGAAAAGCAAAAACGCCTGGTCGAGCGCATGGCGCGCGCCCTGGCCCCGGGCGGTCGGCTGGTCATTCGAGACATGGACAAGGATCTCGGGCTTCGGACGTTCATGACGCTTGCTCAGGAAAGGTTCAGCCTGACGCTCCGGCTGACGCGCGCGGGCAAGCTCGTGCCCCGCTCGGGCTCGGACCTCCGCCGTCAGCTGGAAGACCTCGGCCTCCGGGTCACGGCGCGGCGCTGCCATGGCGCCACGCCATTCTCGAATACCCTGTGGATCGCCGCCAAACCGGATGCTATGCTCCGGTAAAGAACCGCCATTTCTGTTAAACGCGAGCGCTACTCCTTGAGCCTTCGGGTCGACGAACATCGCATAGCTTTGAGCTCCGTCTCGGCTTTCGCTCTGGCCACACCAGTGGGCCGCGGCGACTCGCCCCAGTTGACGCTCGGCGACGGTTGCCGCGAGCGGGTCGAAGCCTCGCACGCGGTGCTCACTCTGTTCCTGGAGCGGCGCGTCGCGATTTACGGCGTCACCACGGGATTCGGCGACAGCAACCGCCAGACGATCGACGCCAGCCAGTCGGAAGCGCTGCAGCGAAACCTCGTGTCTTATCTCCTGTGCGGCACCGGTGCGCCGATGCCCCGCCCCGCCGTCCGCGCGATGTGCGTGGCGCGACTCGTGTCGTTGACGCGCGGTCACTCCGGAGTCAGCTGGGACCTGATCCGGCAACTGCAGGCAGTGATCGAGCACGACCTGATGCCGATCGTGCCGTGCGAAGGCTCGCTCGGAGCCAGCGGCGACCTCGTGCCGCTCGCTTACCTCGCGGAAGTCGTGCAAGGCCAGGGTCGCGTCTCGACTCCCAAGGGCGAGATGGCCACCGCCGACGTGTTCCGCGAGCTCAAGATCAAACCTTACGTGCTGAAGCCGAAAGAGGGCTTGGCGCTGGTGAACGGCACGTCTTCGATGACCGGCATGGCGCTCTACAATCACGCGCGCCTGACCGAGCTCGTCGATCTCGCGCAGCTCGGCACGGCGATGCTCTGCCTTGCCGTGCAAGGCAAGGCCGACGCCTTCGGCGAGCTCGTCAACGAGAAGGCCAAGCGCCACAAGGGCCAAGCCCGCGCCGCCCGCCGGATCCGGGAGCTGCTGAAAGCCGAAGGCTACGTTTCGCCCGCTTCGCTCGCCGGCGGAACGAGCGGCGGAGTGCTCGCGCGCCCGGTGCAGGATCGCTACTCGCTCCGCTGCTCTCCGCAGATCCTCGGCCCGGTGCTCGACACCCTGGAAACGTTCGAAGGCTGGCTCGAGGACGAGCTGAACTCGGTCTCGGACAACCCCCTCTTCGATTCGAGCGACGAATCGATGGCCAACGGCGGCAATTTCTACGGCGGCTATCTCGGCCACGGCATGGACTACTTCAAAATCTGCGCCGCGCACGTCGTCGACATGCTCGACCGCCAGGTCATGCTTCTCTTCGATCCGGGCGCCGGCTACGGCTTTCCGCCGAACCTCGCCAACTGGCCGGCGATGACCGCCGAGGAACGGCACCTCCATCACGGCCTGAAGGGCTTGCACCAAGCGACCAACGCGATCACGTCGGAAGTCATCGCGATGACGACCGCGTCGACGGTGTTCTCTCGCTCGTCCGAATCGCACAACCAGGACAAGGTCAGCCTCGGCATGAGTGCCGCGACCGCGTTCTCGGCGATGCTCGACAAAGCCTTCACCGTTTCCGCGTTGAGCCTGGCCTGCGTAGCCCAGGCCCTCGACCTCAAAGGAGTGAAGCTCCAAGGCGAGGAGGCGCGTCGTCTGAAAGATCTGGTCCGGCGCCACGTGCCCTTCGTCGACAAGGATCAAGCCCTCGGCCGGAACGTGACGCAGCTGAAAATGGCGCTCGAAGAGCGAGCCCTGGCGCGCGGGCTTTGACATGAGCTTGATCCGGCTTTGGCGCGGCACCCACGGCGAAGGCTTTCGGGACGCGTTCCGGGAGTCTTCGGAGCGCGGCGACCTGTTGATCGCCTGTCCTCCGGCCCGGATCGACGACAGCTTTGTCGCGCTGCTCCCCGCAGGCGAAATTCAGCAGGTGGGCGACTGGCCCGAGCGCTTGGGACGCCCGGCCGGGCCGGCTCCCGTCTACCCAGAGCGCCCCGTCCTCGGCGTCTTCACTACGGGAACGACAGGTTCCCCGCAAAAGCTCGTGCTCTATGCGAAACGCAACGTCGAGGCCTCGCAGGATGCGATCTGGGCGCTGTTCGACTCCTCCCGCGTAGACCGGATCTATTGCTATCCGCAGCCCTATCACGTCTTCGGGCTGCTGCTCGGTCACGCCTTGGCCGCGCGCCGGGGCCTGCCATTGTTCTTCGCTCCGGGGATCTATGGCCGCGCAGCCCACGAACACTGGCTTGGCAACGTCACCAAAGGCACGTTGACGCTCGCGACCCCGAGCCACCTTCTGGACCTTTGCTCTTTTCTCGCGGCGCGGGGCGTCTGCCCGCCGGAAAGTTACAGCTGCATTCTCGGCGGAGCCAAAGTCGGCGTCGACGTCTGGCGCAAAGCCCGGCACGTCGCCCGGATCGCGGAGCCGAGCATCGGGTACGGCTGCACCGAGGCCTCGCCCGGCATCACGCATCTCGGGCCGGGGGTCGAGCCCCTGACCGACGGCGACGTCGGCATGCCACTCGCCAACGTTCGCATGACGTTCGCTCCTGACGGCGAGAGTTACCGCATCGAAGGCCCGAACGTCTGCCTCGCGGCGATCGACGCCGGACGGCTGACCTTTCCCACCCAGCACGAGGTCCGGGACGCGCTGCTGCCGCTGGGCGACGGGCGCTTCGCCTTCGCCGGGCGGAAAGACATGGTCCTGAACCGGGGCGGGGAAAAGTTTCCGCTCGAGCGCATCGAAGCCGTCCTGAAGTCCCGGCATGGCGTCGACTCGATCTGTGTCGCCCTGCCCGACGTGCGCCTGGGCGAGGAGCTGGGGATCGTGCTGCGCAAGGGCGCCGGGGTGCGGGACGAGATCTTCGGGACCCTGGCCGAAGTCTTCCAACGCCGCTTCGACCCGACCCGCGTCGCCGTCGTGGAAGAGCTCCCTCTCAACGCCAACGCCAAGCCCGACCGTCGGGCGGCGGCCGCCCTATTTTCCGCTGGCTTGCATCCCGATGGTGGATTATCCTCGCGGAAATAGTCGGTTGCTCGCCCATTTCCCCTTCGACGTTTGAGGCTCGACGTGCGTAAACACTACCTTCTGGCAGTTGGTATGGCGGCGTTACTAACTTCGCAGATCGCATCCGCGGAACGTAAGTACGGCCGCGCCGGTTGCGGCCTCGGCTCGATCCTGATCAAGCCGTCCGGCAGCCAATCCACGGCCGTGACGACCAACGGCTCGTTCTACAGCCAGCTCTTCGGCATCACGTCCGGTACGTCGAACTGCACGCCCAGCGGCGGCGGCGAGGCTTCGCTGAAACAGGAAGAATTCTTCGTGGCCAATTTCGCCGCTCTCTCGAAAGAGATCGCGCAAGGCGGCGGCGAGTCGGTCCAGGCTTTCGCCGGAACCCTCGGTTGCTCCCAGACGCACACGGCGGCGGTTGCCGCAGCGCTCAAGGACAACTACTCGGTCATCTTCGGCAAGCCAGGTGCCGTGGCGGCGTTCGACGCCGCGACGGACAGCCTGCGTGACGACGGCGACATCAAATCCCACTGCTCTTTCTTGTAACTCTCGCAGAGTTGAAAGGTTGAATATGTTCGTCTCCCAATTCCTCAGGTCGACCGGCGTCATCCTGCTCTGCGCTCCGCTTCTCTTCGCCGCAGGCGAAGGCTTCGCCAAGGGCAAGAACGACAAGAAAAAGAAAAAGGCCCCCGCGGGCGAGAA
>JAYVBB010000034.1:0-3200 GCA_043750715.1 Pseudomonadota bacterium
AGGGCTTCAACTGCTGCACCGCGAACTGATCCAGAGTCGGACCGCCGGACAGATGCTTCGGATCGCTCCCCGGAACGGTCGCGCCGGTAAATGCCGTCGCCGCGCCACTGCCGTGCCCTTCCGGTAAATTCGTCTCCGTCGCCGCGGGATTGCTCAAACTGTGGATTGCGAGCATCTTGGCTTGGAGGGGCGCCAAAGGGGCGAGGGAAGCCTCGAAGTTCCAGGTCGCGCTACCGGCACCGTTCGGAAAGAACATGGTGAAGAGGCGCTGCGGTGCGCCGGGACTCTCGGCAGCCGCCAGCTTGCCGTTGTGGAGGATGAAGTCGGCCAAAGGCAAAAGAAATAGCGCGCCACTCGTTCCCTGGAGGAAAGCGCGCCTGGTCGGTAGCGGGTCTTTCTTGTTCACTGCTCTTCCCCCTTGTCGCTGATGTAGCGAAACAGTCCGCTCACGGCGACGGCCTTCACCAGATCCTGGTACTTGCCTTTTGCGTCGACGAACGCTTGCGTCACGCCCGTCAGCTCGACGCTGTCTTTCTTCACGCGGAAGCCGACGGCGTATTCGAGTACTCGGCGCGAGATGCAAGCCTTGACGCCCCCGCTGTCCGCCAGCTTTTGTCCCAAGTCCTTGGCGTCCGAGAAGGTGACCTTCACCCCTTTCTCAGGGAATTCACCGGACGCATCGACCGCCGTTTGGCTCTCGTCCAACGCCCGGAACCGCCCGAGCGTGTCGAAGGCCTCGAAGGCGAAACCGATGGGATCCATGTTCTTGTGGCAACCCGTGCAACTGGGGTTGTCGCGATGGATCTCGTAGCGCTGGCGCTTGGTCTTCGGGGCCTCGGCGGTCTCCCCGGGCAAGGCGATGCCGGCTGGGGCTTGCGGAGTCTTGACGCAAAGAAAACGGTCGCTGACCAAATGACCGCGCGCCACGGGATCGGAATTGACGGTTGCGCTCGACAAAGTCAGGAATGCCGAAAGGGAAAGAAAGCCGGTGCGCGGGGAATCGGCGGCGAAGTCGTAGCGGAGAACGCCGTCGCCTCGGGACTCGAGGCCATAGAGCGCGGCGACACCAGGTGTCGCGAAAGTATGCCCCGCCTTGAACACCGACAGCAGGTCGGACGACTCCCCGAAGGCGGCGTCCTCGAAAAGCGCGAGCGTTTCGTCGTTCATCTCTTTCAACAGGTCCTTGGAGAATCCGGGGAACTGGGCGGGCTCGCGATCGACCGTCGCCAGCCGGTTGAGCTGCAGCCACTCCGAGACGAAGCTGCGGAACCCCCTCCTCGCCCGGGTGTCGGCGAGCATCCGGTCGACTTCCGCGGCAATGCCTTCGGGAGTGTCGAGGGATTTGGCGGCGGCGGCCTCGAGCAATTTGCCGTCAGGAACGGAATGCCAGACGAAGAAGGCCAGGCGAGACGCCATCTCGTAGCCGTCGAGAGGTCTGACGTTCTCTCCTTCGTCCATCGTTTCGATGCGGTAGAGGAATTGCGGAGATTGCAGCATTGCTTCGAGGATGGTGCGCGCTCCGGATTCGTAGTTCTGAAATTCTTCGGATGTCGCCGCGCCTAGGTCACGGAACGCTTTCGCCTCGTCGTCCGTCAACGGGCGACGGAAGAGCATTCGACCGACTCGACTCACGAAGGCCGCTCCGCAAACAGGACCGGTGTCCTTGCAATCCAGGACTATGGTCCGCTCACCGACGGCACGCGCGCTGTTGGCAAACCACTGCACATGCGCTAACGAGATTTGGAAAGCATCCGACTGGTTGCGAAATCCCGACGTCGAAGCCTCGAGCGGAAACGAAGAAAGCAGGTCGCCGACGTCCACTTTCAAGACGTCGAGGACGGCGTTCGCGTATTCTTCGGGCGTCAAGCGGCGCGGAGTGCTGCTGTCGATCGGCGGCTCCGGATAAATTTCCTCGGGATCCGGTTCGGCGTCGATCTCCCCGGTCTCTTTGCTTGGACTCGAGTCGTGCGAGCGCTTTTTGAAAAGACCGGCCGAACACCCTGCGACGGTTCCCGTCACCAGCGTCGTTGCCAGAAATGTGAAAATGGTCGCTTTCCGCAAAGGATCCTCGGAGATGCTCTTTCTCTTTTCGGCCTGGGCGCGAGAACCTTGAGCCCGAGTTGAAACGTGCCGAAAGGGTTCATGAGCCCTGTTTGCCGAGGTAACCATTCGCTTTTTTCGCTTTTCATTCGTCCTGCTCCCCCTGGCCCTAAGCTTGGCCTGCGGCGGCAAGAAGCATTCGGGCTCCAAAGACGGTCCAAAGGACGCTTCCGGCCCGGCTATGGAAGAAGAGCTTCCCGAGACCGATGAGGCGGAAAGCGCAGGCAAAGATGCCCCGTCTCCCGATCCCACCGGGGACGACGACCTGTCCGACCTCATCGGTGAGGGAGCTCCCCCGAAGAGCAATGGCTTTGCAGGATCGGAATTGGTTGCGGTCCTGGACGTCAAAGCTTCGCTGCCGGAAGGAAGCCATATCGCGGGTGGCGGCGACTGTCCCGGCAACTACGTTGCGATCGGTTCGTTTGCCGACTGTGGCGGCGGCACCTGCAACGGCAACCAAAAAGTCTGCGTGCTCACTGCGAAAGTCGCCAAAGTGCCGGTGGATGGATCGATTCTCACGGCATTGACGATCAGCGCAGAAAACGCCCACGTCGTTGACGGTACGCCATGCGCCGCCGGCTTCGAACAATTCCTCACGCTGGCCGACTGTGGCCAAGGCAGCTGTTTGGGGAATCAAATTTTCTGCAAGCAGCTCACGTCGGTCGGGAGCTTGAAGAGCACGACTTCCGTCGTCACCGCGATCTCGATCACTCCCGAGAACACCCACCAGGCTGGCGGCACTGCGTGCAACGACGGTTTTGCCGTCGTCGGTACGGCAGCCGACTGCGGACTCGGCAGTTGCATCGGAAGCCAGACAATCTGCGCCAAGGCGGAGAAGCCGTAACTGCACTTTGCCACAAAATTACGGACCCTTAGCTTTCCCGTTGCAAAGATAACCTAGTTAGATTAACAAGTTACTTCCTACGGAGAGATGGCCGAGTGGCTGAAGGCGCACGCTTGGAAAGCGTGTTTGGCTAATAACCAACGTGGGTTCGAATCCCACTCTCTCCGCCACCTTACACTCGATTCCTGCCGACTCTTGGCTGAGGAATTCGGGCTGAGTGGGCTGAAGAACGGCTAAGGGCCAGACCGCTTTCCTC
>JAYVBB010000035.1:0-2529 GCA_043750715.1 Pseudomonadota bacterium
CGTTCAAAGTCCGCCTCGAGCGCACCACGAACAAGGACTTCGACATCGTGAACTCGGGTTGGGGCCCGGACTACCTCGATGCGATGACGTTCGCCGACCTCTACACGAGCTGGAACGGCAACAACAACTCCGGCTGGAAGAACGAGAAGTACGACGCCCTCATCAAGAAGGCGATGGACTCCGTCGACGCCAAAGAGCGCCTGCAAGCGATGAGCGACGCGGAAAAAATCCTCGTCGAAGAAGCGCCGATCGCGCCCTACTTCCAGGCATTCCGCGTCTACACGCAAGACCCTCGCCTCGTCGGCGTGCTGCGTCGGACGGTCGGCGCCGATCCGGACTTCTACTACGCGAAAATCGGCCCGGCCGTCGCCTCGAAGAATTAAGAAACCCGACTCTAGATCCCCAGCGTGCTCCCGCCTTCGCATCAAGCTACGGCGGACGCCCTGGGGATGACCTTACAGGGGTGCGATGCCTAGGTACATTCTCCAGCGATTGTTCATGGCTTTCGTGACGATTTTCGTCGTCGCGACGGCCACGTTCTTTTTGATGCACGCCGTCCCGGGGGATCCAATCCGCCAGGAAAAGGCGATGAGCGAGTCGATCCGCCACAACCTCGAGGAAAAGTACGGCCTGAACAAGCCGCTCCTCGAGCAGTACACGACGTACATGGGCAACATGTTCTTCAAGGCCGACTTCGGCATCTCATTCAAGCAGGCGAACCGCCCGGTGAACAACATCATTGCCGACCACTTCCTCCCGTCGGCGACGCTCGGGGTCATGGCGCTTTTCGGTGCGCTGGTCTTCGGCATCGTTTTGGGCATCTTCGCGGCCCTGAACCGCAACGGGGTTGGCGACATGCTTGCCATGGGAATCGCCGTGCTCGGCGTCTCGATTCCTAGCTTCTGCCTTGCCTACTTCGTCCAACAGATCTTCGCCATGTGGCTCAAAGTGCTCCCGGTCGGCGGCTGGGGCAGCTTCTCGGAAACGCTGCTTCCCGCGATGAGCCTCGGCATGATCGTGATGGCGGCGATGGGCCGCTTCATGCGCAGCTCGATGCTCGACGTCATCCAGCAGGACTACATCAAGACCGCCAAGGCGAAGGGCCTCTCCCGCTTCCAGATCATTCTGAAGCACGAGATCCGCAACGCCGTGCTGCCTGTCATGGTCTACTTCGGCCCCCTGTTCGCCGCGATCACGACGGGTAGCTTCGTCATCGAGTCGATCTTCGGCATCCCGGGGCTCGGCCAGTTCTTCGTCAGCGCGGTCAACGAACTCGACTACACGGTCATCATGGGCCTGACGGTGTTCTACGCCGGCTTCTCCGTGATGATCATCCTGATCAACGATCTTCTGCTCGCGGTCGTCGACCCGCGGATTCGGTTCGCCAAATGATCGAAACGCGCACTCCCACGCAAGTTCTCGCAGACAGCGTCGCCGCCAAAGGCACGGGTGTCTCCGCTCCATCGCCCAACCTCTTCGTGAAAAAGGTGAAGGGTCCGGACCACGTCGACGACATCGTCCGCCGTCCGTCGATCTCTTACTGGCAAGATGCGCGCATGCGCCTCTGGAAGAACAAGGTCGCCGTCGCGTCGGCCGCCTACATCGTCGCGCTCGGCCTGATCGCGCTCGTGGTGCCGGAGATCATTCCCTACACGTACGACCAGCAGGAAATCTGGAACAAGCACTCGTTGCCGACGCTCGGAGACGAAGCGCTCGTGATCGACGGGGAAGCGGCCGTCTATCAGCCGGTGTACAGCAAGTCCGCCGAAGAGCTGAACGAAGTCGCGGCCGATGGCTCGGGCGCCGTCGAACCGCCCAAGACTCCGGAAAACGTCCATCTCGTCGGCGACGCGATGACCACCGGAGTCGTTCTTCAGTGGGACGCCGTCCCCGGGACGGAAGGCTACCGCATCTACCGTTCGATCACGGCCGACACGCTCGGTGTGCCCGTCGAAGACCTGACTCCGGACCGCCTGAGCTACCTCGACAACCAGTCCCTGGCCAAAGGTCAGCAGCTCTATTACTTCGTGACGGCATTCAACGCGTTCGGAGAAAGCGCCGACCCCAAGGCCGTCATCGTCACGCCGAAACTGGCCCTCCCTCTCGACGTCGCGCTGACTCTCGATCCGAACGCCACGATCGGCAGCCACGTTCTGACCAAGCCGCATTACCTCGGCACCGACTACATGGGCCGGGACATGCTAGCCCGCGTGCTCGCCGGCGCCCGGATCTCGCTGTTCATCGGCATCTCGGCGCCGCTTCTCTATATCTTCATCGGCATCATTTACGGCTGCATCTCGGGCTACTTCGGCGGCTTCATCGACAACGCGATGATGCGCGTCGCCGACGTCGTTTCGACGGTCCCGGAGCTCCTCGTCGTCATTTTGCTCCAGGTCGTCCTGGGCAGCGGGGTGACCACGCTGGTCGTCGCGATCGTTGCGATATCCTGGGCGCGAAGCGCCAACCAGATTCGCGGCGAAGTGCTGCGCCTGCGCGAGCAGGAGTTCGTCCACGCGGCGAAAGTCCTCG
>JAYVBB010000036.1:0-5148 GCA_043750715.1 Pseudomonadota bacterium
CAGCGCGGCGCCCGCGACGATCCCGAACGGCGCGCCGGTGCGCGCGACCGCGGACGCTGGCGACAGCCCGGTCAGCTCGCCGAGCGGCAAGAGCACGGCGTCGCGAGGCCGCGGCATTGACCGGGGCCGCGGGCGACGATGCCGACCGCCTCACGAGTTTCACTCTGACGACGGCGCGCGGACCGGACGACCTCATCAGTACGTTGCAGTGGGCCGTGCCGCAAAGCCCCCGCGGCTTCTCGCTCGCGGGACAAGGCCTCCTCGGGCGTTACGGCCTGACCGCCGTCGACGTCCTGAAGGAGCTCGCTCCGCACCTCGCCGCCTGCACGCCGCGGTTGCAAAGCTCCGGCGGCACCGGTTCCACCGTCCACGAAGCGTACGACCTCTTTTTCGGCGACTACCCGCTCGCCGCCACGTTGCTGCACTTGCACCATCATCAGAACAAGCTGGCGATGGTGCGCGCCGCTCTCCCGTCTTACCGCCTCCCCGCCAAGCCGTTCGGTGAGAAAGACTTCGTTGCTCTGGACCAGCTCGGATACGGGGCAGTCGACGGCGAGCGCCAGGACGCGCGCCGCGTAATCGCCGAATCCGGCGGCTTTCCCGCGCCGGCGTGGGAGCTCTCGCGCTTCAGCCGTCGCACCGGCATGACCACCAAGCAGACCGTCGACGCCCAGACGGGAGCCCTGCTGGCGTCCGTCGCGACGGCCTTCGATCTCGCCGAAGTCTATGAAAAAGGGCCGGCCGACGGCAAGCTCGTCACCGTCGACCTGCCGGAGCTACCTGGCACCGGCTACCTCGACGGCACCCGCTTCGCCGTCTTCGCTCCGACGGCCGCCGATCCGCGCGTCATGGCGCCCGACAACCAGTTCGTATTCCGCGCCGACGATCCGGCCGACGCCCTGAACTTCGACCAGGTCGAAGCGTACTACTCCGCGACGCGCGTCATGGCCTGGTTCCAGCAGCGCTTCGGCAACGACGGAGGCGGCGCTCACGTCGTCGTCCGGGTGGGCGACCTCGTCGGCGGCCGCGCCGACAACGCCCTGTACGTGCCGGCACCGGAAGGCCCCGAGATCCAGATCGGCGCCGGCAACGAAGCGCTGACCAACCTCGCGCGCGACACCGACGTCCTCACGCATGAATACAGCCACCACGTCATCTACGAGCACCTGAAGGACCACGCGGGCGAGTCCGGCGTGATCCACGAAGGCACCGCCGACTATTTCGCCTACGCGCTGAACGGCGACCCGAACCTCGGCGAGTCGATCGTGCCGGGCGGAGCCTACCTGCGCACCGCCGCTCTCGCTCCTGGTGACCTCTACGACCAGGTCGACGAGCGACGCGGCGCGCATTACCGCGGCCAGTACTGGTCGGCCGTCCTCTGGGACGTCCGTCAGTCCCTCGGCGAAGCGGCCGACACGCTAGTTTACGCTTCGCTGTCCTACCTCGGACCGACTTCGGGGTTGAAGGACGCGTTCCTCGGCCTGCTCAACGCCGACCGCGACTTGAACCCCGTGGATGGGACGAACGCCGAGTCCGGTGTCTTCGGCAAAAACAAATGCCTGATCCTGAACGCCGGCGTCGCGCGCGGCTTCGGGCAATTTCTCGAGGAGTACGACGGGCAGAGCTGTGGCCTCGACATGCAGAACCTCGCCCAGCAGAGCCGCGACCGCACGGTGCCGGCTGGCGAAGCCGGTAAGGGCAAGCCCGTCGAGTTCACGGCGTTCGGGAAAAAGTGCGCGGTCGTCGACGTGGGCCCGGGCCCGCGCCGTTACGCGACCGCCGGCTGGTTTTGGTTACCCTTACTCTTCGTGCTTTGGCTGAACCGCCGGGGGAGGAAGCATGGATCTTGAAAAAATCCTCAAAGTAGCCGTAAGGGGCGGAGCCAGCGACATCCTGCTCAAGACGGGATCGTTGCCGCGCTTCCGCTTCAACGGCGAGCTCGTGACGCTGAGCGACGGCCAGCAGATCACGCCCGAGATCATGAAGCAGTGGATCGAGCGCATGCTCCCCCCGCACCTGCAAAAACGCCTGGCAGCCTCCGGCGACGCCGACTTCGCCTACCAATCGGCCGGCGGCTCGCGCTTCCGGGTCAACCTCTTCCGCCAACGCCAGATGTTCGGGATGGTGCTCCGGGTCGTGAACAATCACATCCGCACCCTCGAGGAGCTGCAGCTCCCGCCGATCCTCCGCAAGCTGGCCGAGGAAAGGCGCGGCCTGATCCTGGTCACGGGCGCCACCGGCTCCGGCAAGTCGACGACGCTCGCCGCCATGATCCAAAAGATCAACCTCGAGCGCTCGGCGCACATCATCACCATCGAGGACCCGATCGAATTCAACTTCAAGGACGAGCGCTCGACGGTCAACCAGCGCGAGATCGGCAGCGATTCGGACTCCTTCCAGTCGGCGCTCCGCGGCGCCCTCCGCCAGAATCCCGACGTCATCCTCGTCGGCGAGCTGCGCGACAAGGAAACCACGGAAACCGCGCTCATGGCTGCCGAAACGGGCCACCTGGTGATGTCGACGTTGCACACCATCGACGCCGTCGAAAGCCTGACGCGCCTCATGTCGTATTTCGAGCCGCACCAGCACAACGCGCTCAGACAGATGATGGCGAGCTCGCTCAAGGCCGTCGTCTCGCAGCGCCTCGTTCCCCGGATCGACGGCAGAGGCCTCGCCGCGGCCCTCGAAATCATGGTCGTCAACTCGACCGTGAAAGACGTGATCCTCAAAGGCGACCATTTTGCTTCGCTGATCCCCGTGCTGGAGCAGGGAGGCGACACTTACGGCATGCAGACCTTCGACGACTCGCTGCTGGAGCTCTACCACGCCGGGCTGATCAGCCGCGACGAAGCCTTGAGCCAGGCCTCGCGCCGGGACGACTTGGCATTGAAGATGCGCGGCGTTTCCGCTTAGAGAGCTTCATGCTAGCGGAATGCGCCTCGGCGACGCCGCCGGAGGCCCTTCCCTCTAACTTTCAACCTCAAACGCGTCAGCGGATCTTCAGCAACAAGACGATCATGATCAGCGTCATCATCGCCTGGATGACCGAGAACCGGACCAACACCTGCGGATTCGACCAGCCTTTGTTGTGCCGGACGTGGTCGTGCAGCGGGAACCGGATCGTCTTGAAAATCGAGATTTTGGCGAAGCGCAGCAGCCCCACTTTCAGGAGCCCCGTGCCGCCGTTCACCAGCAGCACGGCCGAGACGATGAAGATCGTGAATGGGTTGCCGGTTTTGATCACGAAAACGCCGAGGAGAAAGCCCATGGCGCGGGAGCCGGCGTCGCCCATGAGCAGCGTGCTAGGGTGCGCGTTGTACCAAAGGTAGCCGAGGATCGCGCCGACCATCGAAAAAGCCATGATGCCCCAGGTCGAGCCGTCCTGATAATGCGGGAGCAGGAGATAGCTCGCGATCTCCTTGTGGCCCAGGCCGAAATACAGCAGGGCGCCGAGGCTCGTGAAGGCGATCGCCGTCAACGTCCCCGACAGGCCGTCGACCCCGTCGGTGCAGTTGGTCGAGTTGATCGCGATCCAGATCAGCACGGTTCCGAACGGAATCGAGAGGTACGGCGACAGCGTGATCGTCGCCTTCGTGAACGGCAGCCAGACTTCCATCGGCTGCAGCTCGCAAAGGACGGCCGCGGCGGCAGCCGAAAGCAGGAGATCGATCAGACCCTTTTTCAGCTCGCCCCAGGACAGCATGGCCTTGTCGTCGAACCAGCCGGAGAGCATCGCCAGGTACGTCAGCGCGACGATGGCGAAGGCCTGAAACGACGGCGGCAGGGCGAATAGCTGGACCAGGCAGTAGATGGTCACGAAGATGACCCCGGCTCCGGTCGGCTTGCCTTGGGACGCGGCGGCGCCGACGGCATGCGCCCGGCCGCGGTCGCGCGGTAACTTACCCATGAGCTTCGGAAGGAGCCAGAAGGTCAGAGCCCAGCACAGGAAGACGCTAAAGCCCCCGAGAAAAAGGCGGGACGTCAGCAGGCGGAACGGCCCGAAGTAACTTTCCAGGAACTCGCCGAGCAGGTAGAGCAAGTCATCACCTCAACTGCGGGTAATGACTTAACTCTATCAGGTTTTGGGTCGTTGGCGAAGAAGTGCGTCGGCCAGAATTTTCGCTAGCTCTTCGATGCCGCGGTCGGAACGGTAGATCAGGCGCTGGGCCGCCGGCTCGAGGTCGAGCTCGGACAGCACTGGCACCAGCTTGCCTGCGAGGAGCGCGGGCGAGGCGACCGACTGCGGAAGAATGGCGATACCGTGACCCGAGGCCGCAGCTTGGACCAGGTGAGCATAGCTTCCCGTGAACCACACGTCTTTGAACCGGATGGTCGCCCGACTCGTCGCGCTGAGGCGGGAGAGCAACGGGTAGGAGCGGTCGAGTTCCAGCAGGTTCGCCGCCGTGAGCCCCTCTGGGCCTTTCAAGGTTTCCGCCAGGGCCGGCGAGGCGACCATGACGAACTCCTCTTCGCCGAGCTCGATCACCGCCTGGTTGCCCGCCGACGCGCGCTTGGTCGTGACCACCGCGTCGATGCCGGAGCTTTCGAGCAGGGCTTGGAGGTCGTCCTCCGCCCCGATTTGACATTGATATTGCTGTTCGGGCGACGACGAGCGGAGGGCGAGAATCGCCGGCCAGAGCCAGGTCGAGCCGATCGCCTGGGCCGCCCCGACGTTCAACCCGGTTTTTGCCGGCTCCGTTGTCACCTGGCGCATCATAGCCAACGCGTCGGCGGCCTTCACGCACACCGCATGGCCACTCGGCGTCAGCTTCACGTGGCGACCGGCCTTCTGCAGGATCGGCTCCTCGAAGACGCGCTCGATCTTGCGCACGCGCTGCGTGATCGCCGGCTGGGTGAGCCCCAGCAGTTTCGCCGTCGCCGCGATCGTGTTGCCTTCGAGCAAATGACCCAAAAGAAACAGGTCATCGAAATCGAGGAGGCGAAGCCGGCTGCCGGCCGAACGATCCGCTACCGCTGCTACTTTCAGGTCAGTGTCCAAACTGTTCATTGCCACGACATTCCCACGCGGGCCGATGACGAAATCGGCTTCCTGCCGATGTCCGCCACGCCGTTTTATAGCGTGATTTGTGTTGTTAGCCCCCTGAACCGAGGAACGGCATGAGCAGCTTTCGTGCCAGCGCTTATGGG
>JAYVBB010000037.1:0-12186 GCA_043750715.1 Pseudomonadota bacterium
AAACGCCTCGGCCTCAACTCGAACGTCAAGTTCGTCGAGCTGAACTCCGAGCAGTGGCTGTCGCTGCCCAACGGCCAGCCGATCGAAGACAACACGAAAAAGAACGCGGAAGCGGACGCCAAGAAGCGGAAGAAGTCCTAACGACGACCCCTCTTACAGCTGGCTCTGACCCTGCAGGATTTCTTTCAGACGCCGGTTCATGAACGTCTTGGAGACCCAGAACACTTCCGAAAGCTGGGACACCACGTCCTTGGCGACGTTGATCTGCGTCATCTCGCGGCGGAGCAGATTGGCCGGGGCCAGCAGCTTCGCGGCGAAGAGGTTCGTCTGCACGTCGACCAGATGGCCGGTGTACTCGTTGCCCTCGTCCGCCTTCGGCAGGATCTCTTTCAGGAAGTGGCCGCCCATCGCCTTGGCAATGCGGTAGCGCATGTAGGGGCGCATCTCGGTGCCCCCCAGGTATGCGATGCGCGTCTCGGCGCCTTTGTGGGCGACGGTGACCGGAGCGACGCGCACGCCTTCGTTCTCGCCTTCGGTCGGGGCCAGCGTCAGCTCCGGGTAAGACGTCACGACCTCAGGCAGGTAGAGCGGCGCTTCGAGGAAGTTGATCCGTTGATGGATGTCGGCGACGATCTTGTCGATCGCCAGCTCGTTGGCGTTGAAGAAGTCCTTGAACTCGTTTTCGCGGTCCTTCGTCCAGCTGCCGGCGTGGCGGCGGTAGAAGTCCTTTTTCGCCGCCTCGAAGACCTTGGCGTCGATGCTGAAGGCGCCGTAGCCCGAAAACTCGAAGAAGGCCTCCGTGTCGTCGAGATCACCCGAAGCGACGTCCACGATCAGCTTTTCGTCGACGCCGAGGTGCTCGGCGATCGATTTCATGGCCTGGATCGAGCGGATGTTCTTTTTGCCCTTCTTCCAGTGGCTGCAGTCGGCCGGGTCGAAACCTAAGATCTGGCCGACGTCCTGGTCGATGACCCGGATGCCGCCGAACTTGTGGTCCAGGACCTTTCGACAGAACTGAAACAGGTTGGCCGAGTTCGGATACTTGACCTCTTGGGCTTTTTTCATCGCCGTCGACCCCCTCTCACCAACAAAACCATAAGGCTTGCGCGCCGCATTGAGCGACTCGTGGTGAGCACGATTCCGTGGATGATTCCTGATGACCTTTAGATTTCCTTAGCATCCCTTTAGGCGGTGGTCAACGCCGCTTTTCCATATTGTCAAGAGACTCTTGGCGCACTCTGTAGACGGGCAACTCCTGCCCGCTGACACAACCCCCGGCCGGGCGCTAAGATTTCAGTATCCCCGGACATTTTTTGAGGACTAAGTCTTGTCCACGCTTTTCGGACTGGCCGGCATCGTGTTCAGCCTCTGGTTCGCCTTCAAGAACGAAGGCGGCGGCTTCCAGGGCTATTTCTCCCTGGGTGGGGCCGTCCTGCTCCTCGTCGGTCCGCCGAGCATCATGCTCCTCTCGCACTCGATCATGGATTTCGTGACCGGGATCAAGCTCCTCTTCGCTTCGATGATGGGCGGCAGGAAAAAGACTCATGAGGAGGTCATCGACACCCTCACCGCGGCGTCGAAGGCCGTCCGCGCCGACGGCATGGGTGCGGTCATCCCGTTCCGGGACCGCGCGACCTACGACCTCCTGCGCGACGGTCTGTCGCTGATCGTCAACGACTTCCGCCCGGAGGACATCCGCAACAACCTGACGGCGCGGATCAACCTGAAGCAGAGCCACCTGCAGGCCGCTTCGAACCTCTTTGAAAACATGTCGAAGATCTGTCCGGGCGTCGGGATGATCGGCACGCTGATGGGCCTCATCGGCATGCTTTCCAACATGTCGGATCCGGCGAAGATCGGCTCCAACATGGCGCTCGCGATGATCACGACGCTGTACGGCCTGGGCCTCGGCACCATTCTCTACGCACCCTGGGCCGAGAAAATCGCGCTGCAGGCCGAACGCGCGCTCGAGCTCGACATGCTGGTCCTCGAAGGTGTTCTCAACGTCAAAGGCAAAAAATCGTCGGTCCACCTGAAGGATCTGATGAAATCCTACACGTCGGCCGGCAAGGCAGGCAAAGCCGACGACTCGGGCAAGAAGGGGGCTTGATGGACGAGTCCTCCGAGGCGCCGCCGCCGGTCACGATCCGCCGCAAGAAATCCAAGGTGTCCAAGGGCGAAGGCCTTTGGCTCATGTCGTTTTCCGACATGAGCTTGATCCTGATGTCGTTCTTCGTCCTGCAGCTCGCCTTCTCGAGCCCCGACAAGAAGAAGTACGACAACCTGAACAGCGCCATCCAGAAAGAAGTCACCCACACCCAGGCCAAGGCGATCGACAACCTCCAGACGATCACCGACAAGGTCAAAGAGGTCATCCGGAAGAAGAACCTCGAGAAGGTCGCCGACGTGACCTACGGCGTCGACGGCGTCGCCATCGAGTTCAAGGACGCGACGCTGTTCGCCTCGGGCTCCGCGGAGCCGAACCCGCAGTATGCCAGCGTCGTCGGCGAGGTCATGCAGGTGGTCGCCAAGGCGCCGAAGACCTACAAGCTCGTGTTCGAAGGCCACACCGACGACGTCGCGACGGTCACGGGCAAGTTCGCCTCCAACTGGGATCTGAGCGCCGCCCGCGGCATTGCCCTGCTCGAAACGTTCAAGAAGCGCGGCGTTTCGGAAAAGCGCATGGCCGTCCAAGCCTTCGCGCAGACCCGCCCCAAGGTCGCCTACGCGGGCCTCACCGGGGAAGACCTGAAGAAGGCGCGCGCCGCCAACCGCCGGGTCGTCATTCGGATTCAGTAAGGTACGGCATCGTCAGCGCCAGCCCGAGCGTGTGCAGGCCCATTCCGATGAACACCGGACTGAGATGCAGCGGGTCGGTGTAGGCGATGTCCGCGTGGATCCAGAGCGTCGCGGCATAGGCCGGGTACCCCGCGACCAGGAAAGTGCGCCAGATCCAGCGTTCGCCGCGGGCGAAGCCCCAAAGGGTCGTCAGCAGCACCGCGATCCCGGACGCCAGCAGCATGCCCCCGAACGTCGCACGGTCGTGGGCGATGAGCGGAACGAGCCGGGGATAGACGCTCGCCATCGCCTCGCCCGTCGTGCCGAGGAAGGCGAGGTCCGTCTCGACGAAGACGTGGCGGGCGCCGACCAGCATGATCACGAGGCCGGCGAGCATCAGCCCGGCCGCTTCGACGACGAACAGGAGCTGTCCGACGGCAGCCTGGCGCCAGGCGCGGTCGTTGACCAGGTCGTCGCGCGCGGGCGGCGCTTCCGGCATGGCGCGGCTGGCCGCGCTTTGCACGGCGATCGGCAGCAGCGCCGCGGCAACGAAGGCATGGAACTGGTCGAAATAGCCGTAACCCAGAAACGCGAAAAACGTCAGGAACCCGGCGAACGAAGAAAACACCACGGCTTCCTGCGCCCACGCCCGGCCGCGCCGCACGCCGTGCCAGGCAAGGCTCGTATACAGGATCCCGAGGCTGAGCATCGTGCCGGCGAGAGTAAAACGGTCGTGAGCCATGAAGTGGAGCACTTTGGGGTTCAGCTTCAGGATCGCCTCGCGGGTGATGCCCGAAGCCGCCTCGTCGTACGGGAGGATGACGAGCGTCAACGCGAAGTAGGCGGCGAGCAGCGCGCCGAACGTCATTGCCATTCCCTGAAGTAGGCACCAGAACCAAGCGAACCGGGCGCATTGCAGGAGCGACTCCGGGCGCTCCCCCGCGGCGACGACCGGGTCCGGGATTTTGCTCAACGCGGCGTTGATTCGCTTCGGCGTGCCGGGGCCTGTGAACAAGAAGCCATGGGACAGGCTGAGCGCCGTCGCCCCGGCGTCGCGGAAAGCGAGCGCGTCGCCGGGGCATTCGATGCCTCCGGCGGCGTAAATTAGGGGAGTGCCCGGAAAGCGCGCGCGAAGCGCCCGGACGGCCGCGAGGCCGCGCGGCCTGTCGGACGGCACATACGCTCCGTCGTCGGCGTCGATCACGACGAACTCCGCTCCGGCGGTGTCGATGAGGCCTGATGTCTCGGCCAACGGGCAGAGTAAACCCCAGGTTTTATCGCTCCTCCGCGCGGCGTCCGCGAGAACGCGCGGCACGAGGAAGGCGTCGGCATGGGGCGCAAGGCGTTGCATGACTTGCGAGGCATCCGCGCCCGGGGCGACGCGCACGAAGCGCTTGACGCCGAGGCGGGTCTTCGCCCGGGACAGATTGGCCAGCACCCGTTCGACGGTGACCGGCTCTTTCGGGCCGGCGACGCCGCGCTCCCCGAGGCGGACGGACGAGTTCCCCCTGCCGGCGCCCTTGCCTGCTACCGGCCCCACTTCGAGGAAGCCGAAGCCGAACCGTTCGAACGCGAGGAGCGCTTTCCCTTCGGGGTCGATGGCGGCGCTCATCCCGAGAGGGGAGACCAGGCTCGTTCCGCCCAGCGTCCGAGCCAGCGCAGGGGAAGGGCGCATGTGCCCCATGAGATCGATGATCTTGAAGAGGAAGAAGCTGTCGCCGATCACGCGCATCTTCCACATCACGAACGCCTGGGAAAGCGCCGGAACGCGCAGCATCCAGGGAGCGAACAGAGGTCTGTAGGACCAATCCGGCATGAAGCTCCAGACTCAAACGACCGCAATCATACGTAACCATTCAAAATTACTCAAATTTGAAGACACTGTCGAGGTCATCTAGTAAAATTCTTATGAGTAGGACTCTATCTTTCCAGTCGGTGGCCATGGCGAACGAACACGACGACAGACCGGACGACGAGGGCGGATCCTCGAGCGGCGTCCTGACCGAGCGAAAGGTCAAGACATCCAAGCCGAATCTCTACCGCGTACTCCTACACAACGACGACTTCACTCCCATGGATTTCGTCGTCGACGTGCTCGCCCGGTTCTTCAAGAAGACGCACGCCGAGGCGACCGAGATCATGCTCGCGGTGCATCACAAGGGGATCGGCGTTTGCGGCGTCTTTCCCTACGAGATCGCGGAGACCAAGGTGGCGCTCGTCACCGAGGCCGCGCGCGCGCAGGAGTACCCGCTGCAATGCACGTTGGAGCGGGCCTAGGTCCCAAAGGAAGGGAGTGCCAGTGATCAGCAAAGAGCTCGAAGTCAGCCTGAATCTCGCGGTCAGCGAAGCGGCGCGTCGTGGTCATGAATACGTGACGGTGGAGCACGTGCTTTACGCGCTGCTCTTCAACGAGGTCGCGGCGAAGGCGCTCAGAGCCTGCGGCGGCAGCGTCGACGAGACCCGCTCCATGCTCGAGGACTACTTCAAGGAACACTACCCGGCGGAAGCGCTGAAGCCCGGCCAGATGCCGCAGCCGACCGTCGCCTTTCAGCGCGTCATCCAGCGCGCCGCGCAGCACATCCGCGCCGCCGGCAAAGACCAGATCGGCGGCGACACGCTGCTCGTCTCGATCTTCTCGGAGAGAGAGTCGTTCGCGCTCTACTTCCTGCAAAAACAAAACATCACCCGCTTCGACGTCCTGAACTACATTTCGCACGGCATCACCAAATACGGCGACGAGCCAAAGGGTCCGAACGACTCCGAAGCGAAGAGCCTGCCGCCGAGCGACTCCGAGGCGGAAGCGCAGAACCAGGACGACGCCGAAGACGAGGAAGAGGGAGGCGGAGGCGGAGGTCCGCAAAGAGAAAAGAGTCGGGGAGACAAGGACCCGCTCAAGCTCTATGCGCAGAATCTTTGCGCCCGCGCCCGCGCCGGCAAGATCGATCCGCTGATCGGCCGGGACGCCGAGCTCGAGCGGACCGCGCAGATCCTCTGCCGTCGGCGCAAGAACAACCCGCTCTACGTCGGCGATGCCGGCGTCGGCAAGACCGCCATCGCCGAAGGTCTGGCGCTCAAAATCGTCGAAGGCAAGGTGCCCGACCAGCTGAAGAACGCCGAGATCTTCTCGCTCGACATGGGTACGCTGATTGCCGGCTCGCGATTCCGCGGCGACTTCGAGCAGCGTCTGAAAGATCTCCTCAAGGCGATCCAAAAACGCGAGAACGCGATACTGTTCATCGACGAAATCCACACGGTGATCGGCGCCGGCTCCGTCTCGGGCGGCGCGCTCGACGCGTCGAACCTGCTGAAGCCCGCGCTCTCTTCTGGGGCGCTGCGCTGCATCGGGTCCACCACTTACAAAGAGTACCGCCAGCACTTCAAGAACGACCACGCGTTGGCGCGGCGCTTCCAGAAGATCGACGTCGACGAGCCGTCGATCGAGGACACGGTCAAGATCCTGAAGGGCCTCAAGACCCGTTACGAGGACCATCACGGAGTCACCTACTCGAACGAAGCCCTCCGCGCCGCGGCCGAGCTCGCTGCCAAGCATTTACGCGACCGGAAACTCCCCGACACGGCGATCGACGTGATCGACGAGGTCGGCGCGTTCTACGCGCTCAAGCCGAAGAAAGCGAACCAGGGCGACAAGAAACTCAAGGTCGGGGTCGCCGACGTGCAGCTGATCGTCTCGAAGATGGCGCGCGTGCCGGCCGAGAAAGTCTCGACCACCGACAAGGCGAGCCTCAGGGACTTGGGTAAGGAGCTGAAGGCCGTCGTCTTCGGCCAGGACCTCGCGATCGACTCGCTGTCTGCGGCGATCAAGCTCGCCCGCTCGGGCCTCCGCGAAGAGGAAAAGCCGATCGGCAGCTTTCTGTTCGCCGGACCGACAGGCGTCGGCAAGACCGAGGTCGCGAAGCAGCTGGCCAAAGTCATGGGCATCGAGTTCCTGCGCTACGACATGTCGGAGTACATGGAGCGGCATGCGGTGTCGCGCCTCATCGGCGCGCCTCCCGGCTACGTCGGCTTCGACCAGGGCGGCTTGCTGACGGAAGCGGTGACGAAAAACCCGCACGCGGTCCTACTGCTCGACGAAATCGAGAAGGCCCACCCCGAGATCCATAACATCCTGCTGCAGGTCATGGACCACGGCACGCTGACCGACGCCAACGGCCGCGAGACCGACTTCCGGAACGTCGTCGTCGTCATGACGACGAACGCCGGAGCCCGCGAGCTGATGGCCGGCAACATCGGGTTCAACCGGACGATCGGGGTCGGCGCCGGCGAAAGCCAGGCGGTGAAGGACATGTTCTCGCCGGAATTCCGCAACCGCCTCGACGCCGTGATCTCGTTCGCTCCGCTGACCGAGGAAGTCATCGTCCTCGTCGTGGACAAGTTCCTCGGCGAGCTGAGACAGAGGCTGACCAAGCAGCGCGTGGCGCTCGAAGTTTCCGACGAAGCGCGCCTCTTCCTCGCCCGTAAGGGATATGATCCTGCTTACGGCGCTCGGCCGCTCGGCCGGCTCATCCAGGACAAGATCAAGCGGCCTTTGGCCGACGAGCTGCTGTTCGGAAAGCTCGCGGGCGGCGGCACCGTCAAAATCGGTTTGCAGGGCGAAGAGCTTTCCTTCGCCTACGAGAAGGCACCCTGACTTGCCGGGGAAACCGCCCTGAAACTGCAGGGATATTCTCCGCATGTTGCGAATAAGTTAAGTCCTGGCCTTTACCCTCCGAGTCACCCTTCGGCGATTTCGTCGCCAAAGGGGGCATAGTGGTTCGCGTCCTTCCCATCTCGAGCGTCGGGGCATTCGGAATCCTGCTGACGGTAGCCTGTGGCTCCGCGCAGCCGACGGGCCGCCCGAGTCGCGCGCCGGATACCGCCGACGCGACCGTCGGCTCGAAAGACGCCAGCGACGGCGTCGAAGAAGCCAACACCGACGCGGCCGAGGGCGGCGAAGGAGCTGACGGTACGGACGGCGCGGTCGACGGCGGCGGTTTCGAGGAAACCGACGGAGAGGGCGGCGACACGCTCGAAGACGTGTTGGCTCAATGCGGCGACGTCGACTTCGACAACCCGACGGCGGAAGTGCTGAACCTTTCCCTGACCGGGCTGCCGATCGTCAAGACCGGCTCGCAGGTCGTCCTGGGCTTCCCCGTCAATTACGAAGTGAAGATCCAGCCGGCCCTCGCCATCAAAGCGACGCTCGAGCAATCGGTCACGACGACCCAGTTGACGGTCGTGGACGCGAAGCCGGCCCTGGCAAAGGGCGCGGCCGAAAAGCAGGCCGCCGAGCAGGCCGGCGCGACCACCACCAACTTCCTACCGGTGGCCGACCGCGCCGACCTCGCGGCAGACGTCGAAGCGTGGAGCGGCGTCGTCTGCACCGCGCAACCCGGCACCAAGGTCACGAGCAACGTCGGCGGTAAGAACGTCGTGACGTCGTTCAATCCGCCGCTCCCAGCCTCCGTGTCGCCGAAGGCCGATCCCGCTCGTTACGCGGCCGAATTGGCTGAGGCGCGCACCTTCACCAACATCGTCGCCACGGTCGAGGCGTCCGACAATCCGGCGGTCCCGGCGGGTCAAACCTACACCGGCACCGTTACCGTGACCCCGGTCGCGCCGACCTTCGAGACGACGCTCGCGAGCGGCCAGAAGGCCACGATCGGCGCCGACCTCGCTTACGAAGTGAAAGTCGACTTCGGCTCGGTCGCGATCACCAACGCGCTCGGCCTGAAGCCTTCGACCAAGTTCTACATCGACACCACGAACCACGTTTACAAAGTAGTCGTGGCGGACATCGGCGATCCGACGACGCCGGCGGCCATTTTCCTGAAGTGAATCCCAATTAGAGGTATACCGTGCGCTTGAACCACTCCTTCCTCGTCCTGAGCCTCGCCGCGGCACTCGCCGCGTGCGGTCAGGAATCGAAGCCCGCGGGCAAGTCGGCTAAGGCGAGCTCGGGCGACGCGACAGGCGAAGGCAAAGACGGCGGCGGCGAAGCCAAACCGAACGGCGATCTCGACGCGGAAGTCGACGTCAAGGAAGGCTCCTCCTTCGCACTGTTCTGCCAGGAGACCGCCGATCTCGTTTTGAAAGACGACACGCTGACGGAGTTCCGCGAGGGCTTCTGTGCCGGCGACGCGCCCAAGGCGCTGCTCGCGACCGTGCTGCCGGGCAAGGCGTATGCCGGCGGCACGGGCGATCCCGTTCTGCTGAAACTGAAAGAGATCGAGCAGGACGCCGCCGCCAAAACCACGGCGATCACCGTCGCCGGAGCCGTGAAACTCAACGTCAAAGCCAAGGCCTACTTCGACGGCATGACGCGCTTCTCCGACGACCCGGTCGCCGCGAAAGCCGCGGGCGTGGCGCTGATCGACGGCGTCCTGCTGGAAGAAAACCTCGAGACGTTCGCCTCGGAAGGCGAGCCGCACGTCAAAGGCTGGGAAAAGCACATCGTGCTCGAGAACAAGCTCTCGGGCCAGGTCATCAAGAGCGAATACAAAAGCCGCCAGGATCACTACGAGCTGGTGAAGGGCAAGGTCTACCTCTTCGCCGTCTATCTCACCGAGCCCATCAAAGGCGTGAAGGAAAACGTCATGCTTGCGGCGCTGATCGACGAAGGCGACGCGACGTACGTGCTCGCCCAGGTGCGCGCCAAAGCCGACAACCGCGGCGTTCCCGACGTGGCTAAGGACACGTTGGTCAAAATCGCCAAAGCTGGTCTTAAAAACGTCTTCTCGAACGCGGTGAAGCTGAGCTCGCCGGCAAAATAAGAGCGTTCTTACGAAAGAATTTGCGGCCCGATTCACCAGGGAACCCTGGCGGTTGGGCCGCTCGCTTTCCGTAACCCGAGGCTGACTGGCCGGTCAACTCAATGAAATCACATCTTAATTTGGCATAATGGGACGCGAGCGAAGGGAATCGCTCGCTGATTCTGGATAAGAGGATTTTTCGAAACCGAAAGGAACTGCCCCATGAAAACGCTTCTCGCCGCCCTGTCCATTCTTCTTCTCGCCGCTTGCGGAACGTCCGAGCCGACCTCGGCTACGGCTTCCGTTGAAGACGGAGAGCAACCGGCTGACGTCGACGTCGAGCCGGGTACCTTCAAAATGTTCGTGAGCCCCGGAGGCGCGGGCGACAGCCGCTGTGCCTTCTACACCGAGTTGTCCTTCTTCAACGGCTTCCAGGCTCCGGTCGCTCAGCTCGAAAACGGGCTTCAAGGCACCTGCGACGTGCTGGTCGACCCCGACCGCCGCGTCTACAACCTCGGCGTCTCGGTCGACGCCTGCAACACCAAGCATCTTGTAAGCGAAGGCCTCGAGATCCTCGACCACCGGCATCGCACCTGCAAAGACATCGTGCAGGCGAAAATCATCATGACGCAGAGCGACGAGCAGGGCTTCACGACCCGACTCTATAGCGACGATCACCCTGCCACGGTCCAAGCTCGCACCGAGCAAGGCATCCTGACCTCGGTTCAAGCCATCGGCGGCGAAACCACCGGTTACGGCCTGAAGCTGGCCAACGGCGACATGCTCGAGCTCGACCTCGCGACCAACGGCTTCGAAAACCAATTCGTTGAAGACGTGAAGATCGACGTCACGGGCACCATGAAGACGGTAAAAGGAGTCGAGATCCCAATTCGCAAAGTGCTGGTCGTGACCTCGATGACTTCCTTGGCTCTTTGAGAGTCACCAGCGGAAGTCAAAAGACTGAAAAGCATGCGTCTCCCCAGGCGCCTTAGCTGAAGGCCTGAAAGCTGCTAAAGCCGGCCGACGAAGGTTTCGAGGCTTTCGAGGAACAACCGGCAGTTCTTCGAAAGCGCATTGCGCTTGCCGCAATAAAACGCCCGAATCTCGTAAGGGATCACCGGCAGGCCCAAATCGATCTCCCTGAGCCCCACGCTCCTGTCAAACCGCAGCAAATAATCCGGTATGATCCCGACCCCCATCCCTAGCTCCGCAAAGCGCTTCACCACCCCCCAGCTTTTGATCTCCATCAATACGTTGGCAGGCTTCCCGTAGAGCTGCTCGAAGTCACGCCGGAATGTGATCGCCTCCCGCGTCGTTTCGCCCGGCGTGATGAAGCCCTTGTTTTCAGGCTCTCCCGCCTTCACTTTCGTCGATTCCACGTACACGAAGCGACCCTTGTAAATCGGCATCGACAGAAAATTGTCGTGCGCGATGTTGTCTACCGACAAGCCGAATTCGACTTCCCGCGTCTCGATCCACCGCTTCACCACGTCGGTCGGGGCCAGCTTGATGCGGGGACGGAGCTCGGGATAGTTCTTGCTCAGCTCGAACATGAACTGAGGCAGCAAGTGGTGCGCGATGCTCTGCTGCGTGGCGAAGCTGAACTCTCCTGTGAAAGCGTCCTTCGCCGAACGCATCTCGTCTTCCAGCTTGTCGGTGGCGCTGACGAGCGGATGGCTTCTTTCGAGCAGCGTCCGCCCTTCGGCCGTTAGCGAGAACCGGTTGCGGCTATGAGCCAAGAGCGTCGCATCAAAGTGCGCTTCGAGATTCTTGATCGCTTGGCTGACTGCCGAGGGGCTGATCCGGTTGCGCGCCGCCGCCGGGGCGATGCCGCCGAGCATGGCGGCGTCCCGGAAGTACTTGAGATGGGTGAGGGAAAGCATCTTAGCCTCGGAACGATCGTAAGAAAAACTTCATTTTACTCACTCTTTAATTAACTTTTTCTGGACATGGGTCAATGCTACTTTGGCGCTCTTCGCGGAGCTGACGCGTAAGCCCCTCCGAAGAACATCGATAACCCAAACATCACCATAACTTAGAGGATGCGAACATGACTTCGCCCCGACTTCTGCGCTCTGCGCTTGTACTAACCATAACCGGTTCCACTGCCTTTGCCTTTCCGGCGGCGCCGCAAACCCAAACCCAGTTCTTCAAGGACGTTCGCCAAACGATCGACCAGGCCGCCGCCACCTACGGCGCGGAAGCGACCCTCGTGGTCTTCGACACGGACAACACGACGCTGGCCACCGATGCCGACATTGGCAGCGAGCACTGGTTCCTGTGGCAGTCGGACATGATCAAAGCCGGTGACTTCACCCACGGGGCCGTCGCCCGGACCATCCCGGATGCCCTGAGATACCAGGGGTACATCCTCAGCGTCTCGGCCATGCACGCGACCGAAGCCCGCATCGGCCAGGACGTCGGTGAGTTGACCAAGGACGGCGTCCACTTCCTGGTGCTGACCTCCCGGATGCTCGACGTCCGCGACCCGACGGCGCGCGAGTTCGCCCGGGCCGGCATCGATCTCAAGACCAACGCGGTCGGCCCGGTGGGTGGCTACCCGTCGAGCTTCATACCTTATGATCCGGCGAACCCTGAGGCGTATGGTCTGACGGCCGCCGACGTCGAGCGCTTCAAGCTGACGGAGCCGAAAGCCGTG
>JAYVBB010000038.1:0-4647 GCA_043750715.1 Pseudomonadota bacterium
ATGGTGTTCCAGCGCTTCAATCTCTTTCCGCACATGACGGTGCTCGGCAACGTCATCGAAGGCCCCCTCAAAGTCAAAGGCCTGCCTCGAGCGGAAGCGGTCGCCCTCGGCGAAAAATTGCTGAAGCGGGTCGGCCTGGTCGACAAGCGCGACGAATATCCGGTGCGCCTGTCGGGCGGTCAGCAGCAACGCGTGGCGATCGCCCGCGCCCTGGCGATGGGGCCCGCGCTGATGCTCTTCGACGAAGCGACGTCGGCGCTCGACCCCGAGCTCGTCGGCGAAGTCTTGAGCGTCATGCAGGATCTCGCGAAAGAAGGCATGACCATGATGGTAGTGACCCACGAGATGGGGTTCGCCCGCGAAGTGGCGCACCGCGTCGTATTCATGGACGGCGGCGTCGTCGTCGAAGAAGGCGCCCCGGGCGACGTCATTGGCAATCCTCAGCATGCGCGGACCAAGGAATTCTTGAGAAAGGTGCTGTGAAACCCAGGCAGGCACTGCTCCTGCTCGCGACGTCGTGCTTTTTCTGCATGAGCTCGTGGTTCTCGGCCGCGGCCGTACTGGCGGAGCTCGCGGAATACTATGGCATGGAGCCGGGCCGGGGCGCCTCGCTGACGATCGCGGTGCAGCTCGGTTTCGTCACCGGCTGCCTGATCTCGGCTTCGCTCACTCTCGCCGACATCGTGGGGCCGAGGCGGTTGATCTTACTCGGCTCCATGGTTGGTGCCGCCAGCAACGCGGCGCTGCTCTTCGTGCATCATGCCGACGCGGCCTTGCCGCTGCGCTTCTTGACGGGCGTGGCGTTCTCGCTCGTGTACCCGCCATTCCTCAAAGTCATTGCGACCTGGTACAAAGACCGCCGCGGCATGGCTCTGGGCGTCATGCTCGGCGGCTTGACGCTTGGTTCGGCGGCGCCGCATCTGCTGCGCTTTGCCGGAGGGGCTCACTGGCAGGCCGTGATCGCGGGCACGGCCGCGTTGACCTTCGTCGGCGGCCTGCTGACGGAATTCGTCGCGAAAGACGGACCGTATCCTTTCCAAAAAGCCGTGTTCGCGCCGAAGCAGGCACTGCTCGTCGCGAAAAACCGGGGTGCGCGGCTCGCCGCCTCGGGCTATTTCGGGCACATGTGGGAACTTTACGCCATGTGGGCCTGGTTTCCGGTCTTCGCGCGGGAAGTCCTAGTCGGTCACGGCCTGTCTTCTGCCGTCTCTTCCCTCGTCATCGCCTTGGTGATCGGCAGCGGCGCGGTGGGTTGCTATGCCGGCGGCCTGCTCGGCGACTCATGGGGAAGAACCCGGGTTACTGCGTTGTCGATGGTCTGCTCCGGCGGCGCCTGCCTAGTCATCGGCATCCCGACGCTTTCGCTAGCGGCGTTTCTCGCCGTCGCCTTCTTCTGGGGCCTGACGATCAACGCCGACTCGGCCCAGTTCACGACGATCGTCAGCGAGGTCGCGGACCAAAGCTACGTCGGCACCGCCGTGACGATGCAGCTGGCGCTCGGGTTCCTACTGACCAACGTCACTCTGTCTCTCGTTCCTTATCTCCGCGATGCGTTCGGCTGGTGGACGGCCTTCGCCGCGCTGGCGCTCGGGCCCGCGTGCGGAGTGGTCGCGATGCTGCGCCTGAAAGCGTCGCCCTACCTCACCCAAATTGCCGGAGGACGAGGCTAATGAGCCGCTTTTCCCTGCCCCGCACCGTTGTCATGCTCGGCTTGGTCAGCTTCCTGACCGACGTGTCGAGCGAGATGATCTACCCGCTCCTCCCGGTCTTTCTGGCCGGTACGCTCGGTGCCACCGCCGTCAGCATCGGTCTGATCGAAGGCATCGCTGAGGCGACGGCGTCGCTTTTCAAAGTCTACGCGGGTCTGCTCACCGACCGGACGACGCGCCGGAAGCCGCTCATCGCGACCGGCTATGGCCTGTCGGGGCTGGTGCGCCCGCTAATCGGACTTGCCGGCAGCTGGCCCATGGTCCTCGTCTTCCGCTTTTTCGACCGTGTCGGCAAGGGCATCCGCAGCTCGCCGCGCGATACCTTGATCGCCGAAGTGACGCCGGAAGGGCAGCGAGGCAAAGCGTACGGCTTGCACCGCGCAATGGATCACGCGGGCAGCGTCGGCGGGCCGCTCGTCGCCGCCGCTCTGATGACGTTTGCCGGCTTCGACATCCGTACCGTGTTCCTTGCCGCCGCCGTGCCGGCAGCGCTGACGATGGTCGTTTTGGTCTTCGGAGTGAAGGAAACGGCAGTCCAGGCAAAGCCCGCCGAGAAAAAGGCGCCTTTGTCTCCGGCCAGGGACTGGAAAAGCCTGCCCGCAAGCGTGAAGCGCCTCTTCGTCTGGTTTTTTCTGTTCACCCTCGGCAACTCGACCGATGCGTTCCTGCTGCTGACCCTGACGAAAAACGGCGTCAAGGAAAGTTGGGTCGTCATCATCTGGTCCGTCTTCCATGTCGTGAAGATGGCGGCCAGCTGGACGGGCGGGCAGCTGTCGGACCGCATCGGTCATCGCCCGATGATCATGATGGGATGGGCATACTACGCGCTCGCCTATGCGGCATTCGCGTTCGTCGAAGACCCGTATTGGACGATCGCCTGCTTTCTCGCCTACGGCCTGTTCTTCGGCTTCACCGAGCCGTCGGAGCGAGCCCTGATCTCGGCCGTGACGCCGCCGGAGCACCGAGGAAAGGCGTTCGGCTTTTTTCACTTTGCGATCGGCCTCGGCGCTCTGCCGGCGAGCCTTTTGTTCGGCTGGCTCTGGACGAGTTTCAGTCCCACCGCGGCCTTCCTCACGGGCGCTGGCCTAGCCCTCACCGCGGCGGCCGGACTATGGTTGGGGAAACCAAGCCAGCCAAGGGTCGAAGCATGAAGCGAGCATGGCCCGTTCTGGCGAGCCTCGAAGCGAGCAACCCCGTCGAAGCCATCGAGCTCGGCACCGAGGGAGGCCTCGCCCTTCAGTAAGGGGAGACGCCCATGCCGGCCACGATTTTTATGAGGCGGTCCGGCTCCACGGGTTTTAAAACGTACATATCGCACCCTGCTGCGACCGACTCCTTAGACCAGAAACCGTCGGCACTCAAAGCGACGATCGGGCGACGGTACCCTCTCGCCCGCAGCTCGCGCGTGGCGGCGTCACCGTTCATGCGAGGCATTTGGATATCCATCAGGACGACGTCGAAATGCTCCCGCATCGCCGCCTCGATGCCGTCGATGCCGTCGCCAGCCTGCGTGACTTCTGCGCCCGCGCCCTTGAGAATCGTGCTCACGAGGCGTTGATTATCCGCGTTGTCGTCGACGAGAAGCACGCGGAATCCGGTCAGGGTCGAACGATCGTCGGGGGTCGGCTTCCGCGAGTCCAACGCGGCTGGCATCGGGGAAGAGTGTTGGGGTAGGGGAATCGTCAGCGTGAAGGTGCAACCACGATCGGGTTCGGTTCTGGTCAGGTCCAGGCTTCCGCCCAGAATCGAAGCCAGCCGGCGTGATACGAGGAGTCCGAGCCCCGTGCCGCCGAACCGGCGCTGGATCGTCGTGTCCGCCTGCCCATAAGGACGAAAGAGTTTGCGCGAAGCCTCCTCGGAGATTCCTATACCCGTGTCGTCGATCTCGATGGTCAACGCGCCGCCGCCTTGCTCGGGCAAGGTGGCGCTGGTCCGGACGAGCACTTGGCCTTCCGCAGTGAATTTGAGGGCGTTGCTGAGTAGGTTTGAGAGAATCTGTGTGAATCTGGTCAGATCCGTCGTCAGCGTCTCGGGCAAGCCTGGACCGAACTCGACGCCGAGAGCAAGTCCCTTTTGCGCCGCAATCGGCGCGAACGATTCGGCGATGCCGCCGATGAGGTCTCTGGTTCGCGCGGTTTCGGATACGATCGACAAACTCCCGACCTCGATCTTTGAGAGATCGAGAAAGTCGCTGACCAATTTCAACAGGTGCTCACCGTTGCGGTGAATCATGCTGGCCAAGTCCAAGCGTTCGCTCGGGTCGGCTGGATCGCCCCGCAAGATGTCCGACGCCATCAGAACGGCGCCGATCGGGGTCCGGATCTCGTGGCTCATCGTCGCCAAAAACTCGGTCTTGGCGCGATTGGCGCTGCGTGCGAGCTCCAATTCCCGCGCCTCTGCCTCCTTGAGGCGCTGAAGCAGGTTATGTCGGCCGATCGCATGCCTGATGGACTGCGCGGCCCAATAGGGGTCCAGGCGGTGCTTGTAGAGAAAGTCCTGAGCGCCCTGATCGACGGCCCGCCAGGCCAGCTCTTCTCCTCCAGACGAGGTGAGCACGATCACGGGGACGTCGGGAACGGATGCATAGAGGATTTTGAACGTTTCAAAGCCGTTGCTGTCGGGAAGATTCAGATCGAGCAGGATGATGTCCAGCCTTTGGGACTGCGCCAAACGCAAGCCGCCCTCCAGCGACTCCGCGACTTGGATGTCGAATACACCTTCGAGTGAGTCGTCTCGGAGGATGACCCGAATCATGGCGGCGTCTGAGCGACTGTCTTCTATGAGGAGGACTTTGAATTGATCCGGATGTTTCCCGTCATTACTTGCTCGCCGCGTTGGCATGTTCGGTCTCCGCAAAACCAGAAAGCGCGATTTCGTGCAGTAGGAAGGATTGCATTCGATTTGTGCAATTTCGAGGCCAACGACACGTAAGCGGGAC
>JAYVBB010000039.1:0-7834 GCA_043750715.1 Pseudomonadota bacterium
GAGCAGTACGAGAAAGACTTCCTGGCCGGCGAGGCCGTGATCAAAGACCTGGCCGGTTTTCGTCGGTTCTTTCGCTTTCCGTTCCTGAAAGAAGGCGATACGGCGGCCAAGCGTGACGGCATGCGTCGAGTCCTGCGCGAGAAGGCCTACAAGCACGGCTACGTCACGATCGACGCTTCCGATTGGTACGTCGACTTACGCCTGGCGAAGCGGCTGAAGGCGAACCCCAAAGTCGACACGACTGCCTACCGCGACTTCTACCTGAAGCACATATGGGCTCGCGCGGCATTCTATGACGATCTGGCGAGAAAAGTGCTGGGGAGAGAGGTGAGCCATACGCTCCTCGTCCATCACAGCCTCCTGAATGCTCTTTACTTGGGCGACCTGCTCGAGATGTTCAAGGCAAAAGGGTGGAAGCTCATCAACGCTGCCGATGCGCTGGAGCAGCCTGGGCTGAACCGCGAACCGAACATCCTTCCCGCCGGAGAAAGTGTCGTTTGGGGACTGGCGAAGGAGAGCGGAAAGTTCGAAAGCATTCTCCGCTACCCGGGCGAGGACGGGGACTACGAGAAGAAAGAAATGGACGAGTTGGGCCTTTGACAAAAAAGCGCTAAGTCGACCGTCCTTTCGCGGCGTTTTTTGTCAGGCGCCTCGGGGATTCCTATGATGGTTTCCGGGACGACCAAAAATGGACGACGCGCGACGCCAATGCGCAGTCAGTCCGCGTTGTTGTCGTCGCCTTCGTTGCCGCCCGCTGCCTGCAGCGCCTCGATGGCCGCGATGTACGGGCCGTTCGCCGCGCGGTTGGCGTCGATGTAGGTGTGCAGCTCCGGCTCGAACTCGGTCAGCCAACGCGACAGGCGATTGGCGGGGTTTTCTTCCGCTCCGTACATGGCCTTCTCGCCCTGCGCGATCTGGACTTTGACCTTGGGGATTTTGCCGAGGAAGTTCATCACCTGCGCTATCAGGATTTCGTTGCCGAGGCGCGCCGCGAGGAATTGTTTGAACCGGGCCCGCTTCAGCGGCCAGTCGCCCGCATTCTTGAAGTAAGTGTCCGTCAAAACGCCGGCCAAGTCGTAGTCGTAAGGCGAGTAGTAGGTATCGGTCGCGCTGTAGAGAGACTCTGTGTTGTGGTTGCCTTGGAGGACGTAGTCGAGCGAATCGAACAGATTGTTGACGAAGTCGGCTTGCATCGCCGAAACCTGATTCGAGGGCAAGTTGTTCTGACCGGCCGGCGGCTCGCCCTTGAGGTCGCAGCGATCGGCCATGCGGGATTTCGATTCGCGGAAGAAGCTGATGACGGCCTTGTTGCCTTCGAAGTCCATGGGTTCGTTGGACGTGTGGGGGTAGTAAGAGACGTCGGCAAGGCTCGTCTTGATGAACGTCGACTTGAACTCGTCGACGATGCGGTAGAGATAAAACTCGCCGAGCAGGCGTTTTCTCTGCTCGTTGTAGTTCAGGCCGCTGAGCTCGGGCCAGCCCGTCTTACCGCAATGAGTGACGAACTTTATGTCGTCGCCGGTGCGGAAGAACAGGCTCGCCGAGTCCTGGGGGAACCCCGTGGCAGGAGCCGGTTGACCCTGCATGGCGGCGATCAGGCGGTCGTAATAGAACTGGAGTTTTTCCGGATCGCCGGGAAGATTGGCGGCCGTCATGTCTTCGATGATCTTCGCGTGGGCTTCTGGCGTGACGCCTTTAGTAAGGTCGACGCCCGCCGCGACGAGTTTTGCTTTGATGGCGTCTTCCTTGGGCTGGAGCAGGTACTTGAACCGGAGCGGCTTCAGCTCGCAGTAGGCGCCGCGCGAGTTGCCGCGCTTTTCCGCGTAGACGGGAATGAACCGGAAAAGCGGGTCGGTGGCATCCGCGTTCATGATCACGCCGTAAGCCTGGGAGCTTTGGGTGAAGACGGCGTCGAAGTTGGTCTTGATCGCGATGTGTTTCGGCTCCTCCGGAGCGCCCTTTTTGAAGAGCGTCGCCTTCGAGCTCCCGCACTTCAGAGGTCTGAACTGCTTGTATTTCGCTACTTCCGGAGCGACCGGCGCGGCCGGGTCGACCGGCGCCGCTTCGCCTTCCTTCAGGCTGGAATCGGTGGTGCGGCAGGCGGCGAGGAAGGCGAACATCGTGGCGAGGGCGAGGACCTTACGCATGGCGGAAAACCTCAGTTGGATGGGGTCTTGTTCAGGCAGGATTTGAGTTCGTAGGAGACTTTGCGGAGGGCGGCGAACGTCTTGAAGTCGACGTACTTGGCGTGGGCGTCCTGAAGCTTCTCGGGTGGCATCTCCTGGCCGATCGCGGCCAGGCCTTCGGCCTCGTCCTTCAGGTTGCTGAGCAGAGTGTAGAGCTGATCGATTCGTTGGATGTAGCAAGACGAGACCTGGCAGTGGCCGCTCGCGGCGACGTTTGCAAGATCCTGGAGCATGTCGTCTTTCACACAGGCCTGACCCAAGGCGCCACCCGTCTCGAGCTGGGTGTTGAACTGCGTGAGCAAAGGATCGTTCGCGCAATTGTCGTTCTGATTGTCGAGGATGTCGCCGGCCATCAGACCCATTTCGAGGCGCTGCCAGCGCACGTCTTTCTTCAACGCATGGAGTCCAAACTGCGAGTTGAGGTCGGCCGTCATGTCCCAGGGTTTCGCGTCGATAGCCATGGCTTGCTGGCATAACGCCTTGAGCAGGTACTCCCGATCGGTCACGTCTTCGTCCCATGCAAGGGAGGCGACGAGCGCCTGGTACTCGGCGATCTTGTTGCCCTCGACGCCCGAGAGCCACTTTCCCGATTGGAGAAACGTGACCATCCCCTGTTCCTGGGACTCGAGGGCGGCGGTCAGCTGATCGATCTTTGCTTGGCTCGCGTTGTGCGAAATCGCGAATTCGAGCTTTTCTTTCGCTTCGCGGGCGCCGCCGACGCGGTCCTCGAACTGCTTGGACGACGACCGGATCTGCTCGATCTGGGGATAACGCGGCGCGTAGAGCTCAGCCAGATTTTGGATGCGGAAGAGCTCGTTCCTGATGCCACTCTGGGCCAGCGGTTGAATCTTGGCTTGCGTGACTTCCGTACCGAGGTTGTCTTGGAGGTAAGTGTCGATCTTGGCGATCAGCACCGCGAAGCGGGCGGCGCCCGGCGCGGCGGCGGCCGCCGGGTCTTCTTTGACAGTCGATCCGGCGTCCAGATTCCCGCCTCTGGTCACCGTGCAACCGGTCGCGAGGAACACGCTGAGGGCGATCCCTAGTGCCTTACTCTTCATCGGCATCTCCGTCTCCCCCAGGGGTCATGCAGCTTCTGATCTGAGACCACAGGAACATGTTGGTCAGCGCCTGGGCCGACTTGTCGTGCATTTGCTTTGCCTGCTCGATGAGCTCCGGTGGGACGGGTTTGCCTTGGGCTTCGTAGGACGCGGCCTCTGTTTTGAGCAAAGCCAGGTTCTGGCTGATCGCGCTCAGGTCCTGGAAGAGGCAGCCGCTGATGTGGCAGAAGTAGTCGACCGACGCGGCGGGCGGCGGGTCGGGGACCACGGCGGGAACGGGATTCGCCTTCGCTTCGTCGGGGAGGGCCGCCCATTGCTCGGGCGTCAGCATCGGGCAGGTGTCCTGGCGGTCGCCACGGAGAATCTGCGTGGCCGCCGTGTTCAGGTGTTCGATGCGGCGCGCGTCGCGGCGGAGCTCGTGCATGCCTTCCTCGACGAGGTCGAAGTTGTAGACCTTGACCGCCTGCTTCTTGATCTTCTTGGCGATGCGCTTCAGGACGTAGTTCCGGTCATACTCGAGCGGAGTGGTGGCAAGCGGTGAGACGACGGCGCGAATTTGCGCTACGTAGTTATTTTCGACCGCGAACCACGCACTATCGGTCGCGTAGGCCAGGAAGTCGGCTTTGAGTTTGTCGAGGGCTGCCTGGGCCTTGGCGATCGCTTCCGGGTTGCCGGAACCTTGGGCCGCGGACAGGAAGCTTTCGTAGTCGCCGTAGTGGGCGACGAAATCTTCGAGTTTCTTCGCTTCCACGTCGAAGGCGTCGAGCGCCTCGAACTTCTTCCCGTAGATCGTCACGAGCTCCTGGAAGTAGCGGAGCGGCTGCGTGATGCCCGAAAAGCGGAGAGACGAAACGCGTTGCTCCGGCGTCTGGGCGACGAGCGGCGTGACCGTCGACTGAATGCTGTTGAGCAGCGTGTCGAACCTTTGGATGGGCGACGTGATCGGCGCGTTCGGGAAGACGACCGGCCCTCCGGGGACGACCGGGTCGACGGGGACCTCGTCGTCCATGACGCGGCTGCCCGCGGCCGTGCGGTCGGTGGCGATGCATCCGGTCAAAGACGTCGCGATGGCGAATAAAAACGGCAACAGCCGACGGCGCATGAAGTCCTCGTCGCTCAAGGGAGTGGAATTCTCGAAGGGAAGGGAAGGGAAGGGTGGGGAAGGCGTCTACCGATCTTAACAATGTTGGCAGGCGCGGGGAAAGCAGAGCGCAACGCCAAATTTTTGACGATTCCAAAAAATCACGTTCTTACGGCTTGTTGCATGCTGAAGCCGCATAGTAGAAGAAAGGAAGGAGCACCAACCATGAATCATCGTTCCCTGCGC
The DNA here is from genome assembly GCA_043750715.1 of Pseudomonadota bacterium. Taxonomy (GTDB): domain Bacteria; phylum Bdellovibrionota_B; class Oligoflexia; order Oligoflexales; family CAIYRB01; genus CAIYRB01. Next base: position 4,572 of record JAYVBB010000039.1, read on the forward strand.
GTCGTGCTCGTTTTGTCGGCATGCTTCTTTTTTGATGCGACGGCCCGGGCGGCGGTCGTCGCGATGGTGCAATACGATGCCGACCGTCACTACGGCGACTACCGAACGAACATGGAAAACCTGATGGCGCTCGCCAGCCAAGCCGTTGCGGCAGGCGCCACCGTCGTCGTCTTGCCGGAAGGTTCGGCGCAAGGTTACGCGAGCGCAGGCCGCCTCTGGTGCCGTCCCGGGATGGATTCGTTTCGAAGCCAGACCTGCGACGACGTCAGCACCGTCGCCGAGCCGGTGCCTGGCGGAGCAACAGGTCTGGCCTGGGAAGAATTCGCGCGCCTTCATGGCGTCGAAGTCTTCTATGCCGTCATGGAGCGCGACGGCGAGTCGTATTTCAACACCCTCGCCGTCGTCGGCGCCGAGGGCTACGTCGGTCGTTACAGGAAGCGGTCACTTTACTGGGTGGACGAAGCCTACGCCGAATCGGGCCGGGATCCGCTGATCGTCGAAATCGACGGCCGGAAAGTCGGGATATTGATCTGCATGGACGCGAACTACGATTCGTACTTCCAGGAATACCGCCGCCAGGGTGCCCTCGACGTCATCGCTTCGATGGACTGGGATCAGAGTCCCCAAGGGCAGCGCGCGGGACGTCTCTTTTTCCGCGGCCAGGCCAGACGCAACCAGATGAACCTGTTCGTTTCCGATCAGGCGACCTGGGACAGCACGGGCTACTACGCGGCGGACGGATCCGAGCGCGCGCGGGCACCATTGCCCGCGGTCGCGCCAGGAACGGACGGCTTCGTTCTGCAATCAACGTCTGATGACACCCGGGCAGGCCCGGATTGACGAGCGATCGATCGCCGTCAGTGCCTTGGTGTCGTTGTAGAAGACGAGCGACGTTCCCGATTGCAGGGCCTGGGCCGTGTCGATCCGGACGGTCACGCGTTGGCAGTGTCTAAGCGACCCGACCGGGACTTCGATCATGAACTGACCCGTAGCCCCCGGGGCGATGGGGGCGCCGAGATTGAAGCCGCCGACTCCGTTAGGGCCGTAGAGCGGGGCCTGCGGGTTGACGATGGGTCCGATCTGGATGCCACCGCGCGAGCCGTGGACCGGCAGGGTGCCGACGTTCTTGACGTTGAGGGAAATGCGGAGGGCTTCGCCCCCGAATTCGCCGGCGAACTTTTGGAACAGCAGGGACGTCGGGGTCAGGTCCTGGGTTGGGCCCGCCTGGTCCTCGTCGGCGAGGGCCGGGGGGACGAAGCTAAGCAGGGTTAGGGTGGCTAGGATGGGTAGGGTGGCGGAAAGTTTGAGCATGAAATGTCTCCTTTTGCCACTACACGCGCAAAGGGCGGGAAAAGGGGCTCATGAGGTACAGTAGTGCCATGAAATTGCTGAGAACCATCGTCTCCCTGCTGCTGGTCGCCGCCTCGCTCTTCCTGTGCGTTCGGATCGTTTCTGCCTCGACCGAGAACAAGAAGAGCAAGATCGATCTCGCCGAGTTGAACGACATCAAATACGGCCTCCTCAGCATCGAGGAGTGGAAGGCCAAGATCACCGAGATTCTGAAGAGCGAGATCGACCAGTTCGATCTCAGCAAGATCAGTCAGGTGGAGCTGCGCGAGCACATCGAGAAGCTGCTCAACACCATGATCGACAAAGTCTCGAACAACATGAAAAAGGAAAACAAGGGCAGCGTCAGCGGCTGGGTGAAGCAGTCCTTCATCAATACCTTCGTCAGCCTGGAAGACGTCAAGAAGGGCATTCCGGAATACACGACGGCGATCCTGAACGAGATGACCAGCGCCAAGTCGACGTCTCAGCTCAAGACCGCCCTGCGTGAGCAGATGAAGAAGTATTCCACGGAAATCACGGACACCATCGACAAGTCGCGCCGGCAGGAAATCGTCGTCGCTACCAATTCGAAGGACCCGGCCGAGGCCAAGGCCAAGCTGGAAACAGTCGTCAAGGACACCAACGCCCGGATTGCCAGAGACGGCTGGATTTTCATCGTCTTGTCGGTCGTGCTTTTCGCCCTCGTCGGTTTCAGCCGAGACCGTTTGACTCCCACCAACTACGTGTTCCTCGTCGCCAATCTGGTTCTTCTGCTGTTTGCGGGCGTCATGACGCCGATGATCGACCTGGAAGCCAAGATCTCGCGCATGGCGTTCGTGCTACTCGGACACCCGCTGCAGTTCGAGAACCAGGTCCTCTACTTTCAGAGCAAGAGCATTTTGGACGTCTTCCGGATCATGATGGCCGACCCGGACTTGCAAATGAAGGCGGTGGGCATCCTGATGGTCGCCTTCAGCATCCTGTTTCCGGTCGCGAAGTTGATTTCTTCGGCGGGCTACTATGCCAACTGGCGAGGGGCCAAGGACAATCCCATCGTCAAGTTCTTCGTCCTCAAGTCCGGCAAATGGTCGATGGCCGACGTGACGGTCGTCGCCATTTTCATGGCTTACATCGGCTTCAACGGCATCATCGACAGCAAGCTCGAGCAGCTCAACTCCACGGGAGAGGGGCCGGTCCTGTTGACCACCAACGGGACTTCTCTGCAGCCGGGCTACTTCATTTTCTTCGCGTTTGCGTTTCTGTCGCAGTTTTTGACCGAGTTTTTGGCCAAAAAGCCCGACAAGTAAGCGTCATCCAAGGTGTTTCCAAAATGGCAACACCGCTGTCCCTTCCGGCGGCCTGTTCGGATTTGATCCGGGCGTGCTAGAAACCTTCGAATTGCGAAGGAGACCCCGATGTCGAGCCAAACCAAGAATCTCATTGCCGCCCTCACCGCCCTTGTCCTCAGCGGCTGCGGTGGAGCCGCCCGCAAGAAGAATGCGGATCAGGCGAGCCCGAGCGACGCGCCCTCCTTCAGCGAAGTCGACACGGTGCTGGCGAGCAAATGTGCCCCCTGCCACTCCGACGGCTCCCAGCATTCGCATCTCGTGGGCCATCAGGACGTTTTCGACGCCACGGCCGCCCAAGTCCGCAGCCGGATCACCACCGACGACCCGGCGACGAAAATGCCGATGCAGCTGGGGACGGTAGCCCTGACGCCGGCCGAGAAGGCCACCTTCAACGCCGGCCTGGCTCCGGCGAATGCCGCCGCCGGCGCGACCTACGCGGATCTGGCCCCAATCATCGAAAACAGCTGTGCCCGTTGCCACGGCGACAACAGCCCCTTCCTGAAATTCGCGGGCCACGAGGACTTGGTGAGAGCCAATGCCGCCGAAATCCTCGAGCGCGTCAACACGGATGACCCCGAGGAGGCC
>JAYVBB010000040.1:0-9032 GCA_043750715.1 Pseudomonadota bacterium
AAACACCGTCCGTCCCGCGCTGATGAAAATTCTGCAGGACCCCACCCTCAAGAGCGTGCACATTCTGACGCCGATGCTTTCCGACCGGGAACTCTTGAAAGTCCTTTGCGACAGAAAGTCGGAGCAGCCCTCCGTGCACCTCTATATTCCTCAGGTGAACGTGGATTCCGTGCGCTCGGCGATGCCGGCCGGGTGTGACCGGAGCGTCGTCACGACCGTGCTGCCGAACGTCTATAACGCCGGGAGCACCGGCGTCACCACCGTGCTCGCGACGGAAGACGACGTCGTTTCAGGCGAGAATTCCGGGCCCGGCGCCGCGATCATCGTCCAGGGCAACGGGCCGCTATCGAACGCCGCGTTCACCTTCAACCAATCCGTCTGGCAGTTCTACCGGACGAATACGAAGACCCGCCTTGCGGAGACGGCGATCTGCGACGTCAGACGTCTCGAGCGGGTCGCACAAAATTTCCCGCCCGCCGACTCGGAGCGCTTCTACGCGACGTGCGTGCAAAACATCACAGCCCCGCAAATCGCGGGAATTCAGTGGAGCGGGGCTTCCCGCCACCCGCCGGCATCGTCGATGAAAGTCGTCGGTCCGGAAACGGCGAGAGCCGTCCGGCTGGTAAAGGACCCGGCGGTGGTAGCGGAAAACGCGAAAATCGAGACCATCGTCGACGACGACGTGCTGCTCGCGGGCAAATGCAACGGCGGCCGGGCCGAGGCCTCCGCCAGTGCGGTCAGCGACGACCGGCTTCTGCGGGAGCGCGGCGGTTCAGCGCGCTACGTTCAGACCAACGGCGCCCTGCCCCAGTTCTCGCGACCCCAATTTCAGATTCTCGACGACGCCGTCGTCTTGACCAGCGTGGTCCGCGCAGCCTCCATAACCGACCCGGCGATGGTGCAGACCTACGTCGATTTCTGGGCGCGGCTCCAGGCAGCATCGCTCGCCGCCGACGCGATTCCGGAAAGCCAAAATGGCGACCGCGAAGTGAAGTTCAACCCGGGGATCGGCGCTTTCGAGTTCGTCGAAAATCCCGAGTGTCCCTGAGTCGAAAACGGAGGTTACGGCGCCGTCAAACGCGGCGGACTTTTGACCAAACGGTAAGTGGCCGAATTCAAAAGAGCTTCCGGGTCGCTAGTTTACGTCACACTGGGCAACTAATGCCGGGCGCTTTTTCGTCCGATCCCCCGAGCGTGCACGAGAGTTCCCTCGTGCCATTGGAGGAGCCTAGCTATGACGAGAGGCAGAGTGCCATGGAGCCGGCTATTAAGCCGGCATATCAAGTTACTGACATGTACGTTGTTCTTGGGCTTTGGACTTTCCGCCTGCTCGGATGGCAGCGAGCCGGAAGAAGTCGTTCAGTCCGACGAGAACGCCGGTCAGGAGAGTGACGCGTCGGTGAACGAGGAGCTGGAAGGGCCAGCCCCCGCGAGCGACGAGGTCGCGGCCGCAGACGCTCCGCAAGCGCCCCAGGACGGCGTCGGCGGAACGGAAGAGGGCATGCAACCCGAGACTCCGCCGACCGAACCGATGGACGACACCGCCGCGGTGCCTTCCGACGCCGTTAGCGGCGAAAGCAGTGAGACGGGCGTGGTGGACGCGGAGTTGACGACGGATGGTTCGGCGAACGAGCCGGATGCCGTTTTGGCCTCGACCGCCCCGACCAATTCCGTCGAAGAATCCCTGACCCAAGACACCGTTCAAGAAAACGTCCAACCCGAAACGTCGCCCCCCGAAGCCACCTTTGCCGCCTCGCCTTACAGCGACGGCAAGTCGGTCTCGAGCCCCGGCGCTGCGAAATTCATCAAGAGCAAATCGGAAAGCGGCAATTCCACCGCGTGGAAAAACTCCAACAAAGGTGGCGGTGACGCTTCCTACGTCGTGCGCTCGGGCGACACCCTCGCTCTGATCGCGCAAAAGATCTACGGTTCCCCGAAAATGTATAACGAGCTCGCTCAGCAGAACGGCATCGGCTCGCCGTACCGGATCTATCCGGGCGACGAGGTGAAGTTCACGGCTTCCGGCAAGAAGGCGCTGGCGTTTGCCAAGAAGCTGAACGGCTCGAAGAAAACCGTCAAAGTGCAATCCGGCGACACGCTCAGCAGCATTGCTGAGAGAGTCTTCGGCAGCGCTTACGCGTGGAAAACGCTGGCGGCCTACAACAAAGACAAGATCTCGAACCCCAACCGCATCACCAAGGGCATGGTCCTCGCTTACGTCGATATCGGCGACGGCGCGGCCTCCTCGGAAGCTGCTCCCAAAGCGAAAAAAGGCAAAACCAGCGTCAAAGCCGGCAAGCCGATCAAACTAAAGACCGTCAACAAGAAGAAAGCCCCGATCACGAACGACGATCTGGGCGAGTAGTTCTGCTTATCTTCAGTCATCAGTTTTTAAACTAGGCACCTAAGTAAAACGCTTCAAACCCCGGGGACTTTTAAGCCCCGGGGTTTTTCTTTGTCGCCTCAGTTCAGGCTGGCCGCGCGGGGACGGAATAGGCTGCTTTAGCTAACGATTTCCAGCGAATAGAGGCGACTATTGGCGGCCGCGCCGGATTTGGTCGAGATTTCGAGTACGTGGGTGGGGCGGAGGTTGGGGTCTCCCGCCACTTTTTCCGGCCATTCGATGAACAGGCCCCGGAACTTCCGGGCGTCTACCAGTCCCAGGTCTTCCGACGAAAGCGACGCGTTGGCGCGGTAGAGATCCAGGTGCGCGTACCACGACTTATCAACAGGATATTCATTCATGTAGGTGTAGGTCGGAGAGGTGACCGGAGTACGCGCGCCGAGTCCCAGGTGACGGAGGACATAGCCCGTCACGGTCGTCTTGCCGGCGCCGAGCGGGCCTTTGAGCCAAAGGCAGAACGGGTCGTGCGTCAGCAGACTTTCCGCGATCTGCCGGGCGATCTCGGGGAGCGCCGTGTCGTCCCGCTCCAGATGAAAGACCGGCTTCATCCGACGAAAGGCTTCTTCGACGGGTCGTTGATCAGGGCTTTCATCTCGGCGACGGCGGCGGGCAGCCCGACGAACAGCGCCCGGGCGACGATCGCGTGGCCTATGTTGGCTTCCTCGGCGTCGGGGACCAGTTGCAGGTAGTGGGCGTTGGCGTAGTTCAGGCCGTGGCCGAAATGTGCCTGCATGCCCGCCGCGCGCGTTGCCGCCGCTGCCAGGACCAGGGGTTTCACCAGGTTCAGTCTTTCCTTCGTCGTCACCGCGGCGTCGATCTTGTGGCAGAAGGAGCCGGTATGAAATTCGACGGCCCCCGCGCCGAGCTTCTGGCTCATTTCGACGGCTTTCAAATCGGGTTCGATGAAGAGAGCGATCAGGATGTTCGCGTCACGCAACCGGGCGACGGCGTCCTTCAGGACCTTCTGCTGGCCTTGCAGGTCCAGACCCCCTTCCGTGGTCCGCTCCTCGCGCTTTTCCGGCACCAGAGTGATGGAGTGCGGTCTCGTCTTCAGCGCGATGTCGATCATCTCGGCGGTCGGCGCCATCTCGAAGTTCAGCGGAATTTGGATGGTCTGCTTCAGCAGCGCGACGTCCCGGTCCTGGATGTGCCGGCGGTCTTCGCGCAGGTGCGCCGTGATGTTGTCGGCACCGCCGAGCTCCGCCATGACGGCAGCCTGCACCGGATCCGGGTAGCGCTCACCTCTGGCCTGACGGACGGTGGCGACGTGATCGATGTTGACGCCGAGACGGATCATTCTGCTAGCCTTTGTAGTTCTGGATCGCTTGCGTGGTTTCGTGGCTGAGCTCGGTCGCCATCTGCTCGATGACGTCGGCGTCCTGGCCTTCGACCATGATCCGGCAGACGTTTTCCGTCCCGGAGTAGCGGAAGAGGATGCGGCCCGTGCTACCGAGTTTTTTCTCCGCCAGGGAGATCCTGCCAGCGAGCTCCGGGAGCTTGTCCAGCGGCACTTTTTGCTTCACGTGCACATTTTTCAGGACCTGGGGCAAGCGCACCATGCACTTTTTCAGCTCCGAAACCTTGCGGCCTTCGTCGACCATGATTTCGAGGACGTGAAGTGCCGCAAGGATGCCGTCGCCCGTCGTCGCGCTGTCGCGGAAGATAAGGTGGCCCGACTGCTCGCCGCCCAGGTTGTAGTCGCCCTTCAGCATCTCTTCCATGACGTAGCGGTCACCGACTTTGGCGCGGGACACTTTCGCTCCGACGCGCGCCATCGCGATTTCGAGGCCCATGTTGCTCATGACGGTCGAGACGACGGTGTTTTTCTTGAGGCGGTTCTGTTTCATCATCCGGGTGCCGCAGATGGCCAGGATCTCGTCCCCGTCGACCAGCTCGCCTTTGTCGTCGGCGATGACCAGGCGGTCGGCGTCGCCGTCGAAGGCCAGGCCGATATCGGCTTTGTAGAGCTTCACCTGGTCTACGAGTTTCTGCGGGTGGAGCGCGCCGGCCCGGTCGTTGATGTTGGTGCCGTTCGGCTCGACGCCGATGAGGAAGCACTCCGCGCCGAGTTCCGTGAACACTTTGGGTGCGACTTTGTAAGCAGCGCCGTGCGCGCAGTCGATGATGATGCGGAGGCCGTCGAGCGTCAGGTGCTTCGGGAACTGCTCTTTGAGGTAGACGGCGTACTGACCGATGGCATCGTCGATGCGCTTGGCGCGACCGATCAGAGCACCGGTCGGCAGGTCGTTGCCGAGGTCGGTGTTCTCGATCATCGCTTCGAGGCGCTCCTCGACCTCGTCGGGGAGTTTGTAGCCGGACGCGCTAAAGATCTTGATGCCATTGTCTTGGAACGGGTTGTGGGACGCCGAGATGACGATCCCGGCCGAGGCGCGCAGCCCCCGGGTTAGGTACGCGATGCCCGGCGTCGGCAGAGGTCCAAGAAAGTTGACGTCGACGCCGACGCTACAGATGCCGGACGCGAGCGCCTGTTCCAGCATGTAACCCGAGCGGCGCGTGTCTTTGCCGATGAGGATCCGCGGGTGGGAGTGCTGCTCCTTGAAGAATACGCCGAGCGCCTGGCCGAGTTTCAGGACCAGGTCGGGTGAGATGGGGTAGACGTTGGCTTGGCCGCGGATGCCGTCGGTGCCAAAAAGCTTCTTCAAGAGAGCTCCTTCAAAGCTTTCGCTTTCTAATTCAGCCGCTTCTGGTTGTAAACCTCGACCGTGGCGGTCTGAGGAAAGGTCTCGATCAGAACGGTGTCGGGTGGGATCTTCACCTGGATGGGGCGGTTGTGCTTCTTCCCGGGGTCGAGCTCACGCCCTTCAACGAAGGCTTCGAGATCACTGCGCTTTACGAAGCTCAAAATGCCCGGCGTGCCTTGGATGACGATCGAAACGAAGCGCGGCTTGGCCGCGGTGAGGAAGTCGGAGCCGACGACCTCGACCGGCACGGAGCCGAAGCGTTTGTTGATCTTCTTCTCGCCCACCATCAGGTTGACCTGCACCACTTCGTTCGACAGCCCGGATTCCGGGATGTCCTTCAGGACGAGCTTGGCGTCGAAGCTTTTGGTGGCGGAAAGGTTCTCGACGTCGATCGGCTCGGTGAGCACTTCCTCGACCTTGGCGATTTCGGACTTCAAACCGGTGACCGTGACGGTGCTGGGCTTGATGACCGACTTCTCGATGATGTAGCCGTCGGCAGGGACGCCCTTGAGGAATTCCCGGACCGGCACCTTCTTGGATACCTTCTCGTCGACGTAGACGGTGATGTAGGGATCGTGGACCGTGAGCTTGATCCGGTTGTCCCAGCCTTTGATGAATTCTTTGTCGATCCGGTAGCGGATCTGCCCGACTTTGCCTTCCGGGACGCGGATCGTCGCCTTCAGCGTATCCATTGAGAAGTCGCCGAGCAGCACGCGAGAGCCGCGGAGCGTCGCGTCCTTGATGCGCTTTTCGGTGCCTTTGACGATGTAGCCGTCGGGCACGCGGATTGTCACTTCGATCCGGCGGTTGATCTCGAGGATCTCTTCGCCCTGGACGATGTACCAAAAGAGGCAGGCGAGAATCAGCGCCGAGATCTTGTATTGGAAGTTCCGGAAGATCGGGTTAAGGAGTTTGTTATTCATCCTTTACCCCCGGGCCGGAAAAAGCGGAACCAGCCCCCGCCTCCGCCGTTAGTGCCTTGGGCGTTGCTCTCGGCTTCGGCTTGCTCGGCGAGCAGGTCGTTGAGGGAGCGGCGAAGGTCTTTCGGATCCATCTTGCGCGAAACGCGGCCTTCGACGACGAGCGAGATGCTCGCTCCTTCTTCCGAGACGAGCACGACGATGGCGTCGGTTTCCTGGCTGATGCCGATGGCGGCGCGGTGGCGCGTGCCCCAGTTGGGGTCGAGGTTTTCGTCGCGGGTCAGCGGCAGAAAGCATCCGGCCGCCGAAATGCGGCCGCGCTGGATGATCGCGGCGCCGTCATGGACGGGGGAAGACGGGTGGAAGATCGACACCAGAAGCTCCTTCGAGACCCGGGCGTCGAGCAGCGTTCCGACTTCGACGTACCGGGAGAGGATGATGTTCCGCTCGAGAACGATCAAAGCACCGATGCGTTTGGTCGCGAGAGATGCGGCCGCACGAGTGATCTCGTCCAGGATCTGGCCCGACGACAGGTTGTCGGTGCCGGGAATGAACGACTTTTTGCCCATGCGCGACAGGACGTGGCGGATGTCATCCTGGAACAGAATGATGATGATGATGATGAACGACGAGTAGAACTTGTTCATGACCCAGTTCAACGTCGTCAGCGGTACGATGGAAGACAGGAGGAACGCGGCGACGACGATCAGGATGCCGGTCAGCATCTGGGCGGCGCGCGTGCCGCGGATCAGCAGGAGGATGTGATAGATGATGAAGGCGATGATGACGATGTCGACCGTCGCCCAGAAACCGAACTGATCCAAAATTTCGAACATTAGTGGACCGCCTCGGTGAGGGGGTCCAAATGGTCCTTGAGACCTTTGACGTCATGCGTGCGGATCATTTTGGCGCCGAGAAGGGCCAAACCGAGCTCGAGCTTTTTTGTCGCCGGGTCGGTGGCCTTCGGGTCGTCGAGTTTTAGCGCGCGGCGGAGGAACCCTTTGCGTGAGATTCCGATCGCGATGCGGTATTCCCGCGTCCAACGCACTAGGTCGCGCATCAGGCGGAAATTCGCTTCGTCGGTCTTGCCGAAGCCGATGCCCGGATCGAGGTAGATCCGGTCTTTCGCAAAGCCCGCCGCTTCGAGCGCCTTCTGGCGCTCGGCGAAAAAGCCGTCGACGGCTTGCAGCGCGTCGTCGGCGTTCAACGGTTGCTTTTGCATCGTTAGCGGATTTCCCTGCATGTGCATGGCAATGTACTGCATCCTTGGGTACTTAGCGAGACGGGCGAGCGTATCCTCGGGCACTTGGAGCCCGCCTTCGACGTCGTTCACGAAGACGACGCCGAGATCGGCGGCACGGAGCATCAGTTCGGGTTTCCGGGTATCGAGGCTGACGGGAATCGTCGGGTGGTTCTTCTGGAGGAGTTTCAGCACCGGCTCGAGGCGTTGCCATTCTTCGGTGGAGCTGACGGGTGTGGCGTTCGGTCGGGTCGATTCGGCGCCGATGTCGATCACTTCGGCACCGTCTTCGAAAAGGCGCGCCGCCTTTTGGGCGGCGGCTTCAGGGGTCGGGAGCTCTCCGCCGTCGGAGAAAGAGTCGGGGGTGACGTTCACCACCCCCATGATCAAGGGACGATTGAAGGGAACTTTCTGGGTCATGTACCTTGCGGGAGCGGTGTCGACATGGGAGCGCCGGAAACTTCCGTGTCACCCTTGGCCGTCTTGACGATGGCGATCGGCCTTTTCGCTTCTTTGGCTTTGCGTTGGGCGTCGTAGAACGCTTTGCGCTCTTCATCCGTGACGATGTTCTTGCCCTTCATGATCTCGTCGATCTGGACGCGGTCGAGCGTTTCCTTGATCAGCAGCGACTCGGCGAGCGCTTCGAGCTTGCCGCGATTCTCCCGGAGGATGTTCATCGCGCGCTTGTAGCCGTTCATCACGAAGCGGTGGATCTCTTTGTCGATGTCTTCCGTGACGCGCTCGGAGTAGGCGCGCCCATTGCCCATGTCGCGGCCCATGAAGACTTCGTCGCTCTCTTTGCCGAAAGACAGAGGTCCGAGCTTCTCGCTCATGCCCCAGTTGCAGACCATCTTCCGGGCGAGGTCGGTGGCGCGGTTGATGTCGTCGCCGGCGCCGGTCGTCAGCTTGTGGAAGATCAGCTCTTCCGCGGCACGGCCGCCCATTGCCCGGGCGATGATGCCTTCGGCGAACTCTTTCGTCAGGGTGTAGCGATCCTCGACGGGGAGCGAGACGGTGACGCCGAGCGCCTGCCCGCGGGGGATGATGCTGACTTTGTGGAGCGGGTCGGAGTCGTCACCCAGGAAGAGCCCGACGATGCAGTGACCGGCCTCGTGGTAGGCGGTGTTCCGCTTCTCTTCCATGCTCATGATCATGCTCTTGCGCTCCGGGCCCATCAGGATCTTGTCCTTGGCGAGCTCGAAGTGGTTCATGGTCACCTCTTTGCTGTCGAGACGGGCGGCCATCAGGGCTGCTTCGTTGACCAGGTTTTCGAGGTCGGCGCCGGAGAAGCCGGGCGTGCCTTGCGCGATGGTCGGGAGGTCGACGTCTTTCGCCAGCGGCGAGCGACGGCTGTGGACTTTCAGGATGCCTTCGCGGCCCCGGACGTCCGGCTTCGGCACGACGACGCGCCGGTCGAAGCGGCTCGGACGCAGCAGCGCCGGGTCGAGGACGTCCGGATGTTGGTCGCGGCGATGATGATGACGCCTTCGTTGCTTTCGAAGCCGTCCATTTCGACGAGCAGTTGGTTGAGGGTTTGTTCGCGTTCGTCATGACCGCCGCCGACGCCGGCGCCGCGGTGACGACCGACGGCGTCGATCTCGTCGATGAAGACGATACAGGGCGCGTGTTTTTTCGCTTGATCGAAGAGGTCGCGGACGCGGCTGGCGCCGACGCCGACGAACATCTCGACGAAGTCGGAGCCAGAGATCGAGAAGAACGGCACGCCCGCTTCGCCGGCGATGGCTCGCGCGAGCATCGTCTTACCG
>JAYVBB010000041.1:0-5783 GCA_043750715.1 Pseudomonadota bacterium
GCCGTATGAAAGCAAGGATGAAATTCTTTTCCGCTATGTTCGTTGCGCTGGCCTTTTTTGCCGGCGAAACCGCGTTGGCCGCTTCCAAGACGTTGATCGAGATGAAGGGCGACGCTCCGTCGGCCGGTCTCGCCAAGTCGTGGAAAAAAGTGAAAGACGGCGAGTACGAATTCGAACTCGATACGACGGCGGAGCTCAAGAAGGGCGTGACGGTCACTCCCGCGGCCGTGAAAGAGGCGCTGGAAACCAAACTGGGCGCCAGCGACGGCGTCAAAGTCACCGAAAAAGGTGCTTCGGCCGTCTCCGTCACCTATACCGGCGACGAAAAGAAATTCCTGGAAAAAGTCAGCAAGACCAAGATTCGCGGCAAAGGCGGTGACTCCGAGCTGGCCATGGAAGACAGCGTCTCGGAAGGCGGCATTCGCGCCATGAAAACCGACCGCGGTCCGAAAAAAGACGAAGTCAAAGCGTCCATCCTGAAGATCGAAGGCGACACCATCATCGCGACGGTTCTCGCGACGAAGTCGTCCAAGGTGAAAGCCAACTCCAAGATCAAAGTGAAGGGCAAGTTCGACGGCCTGAAGGCCAAAGACAAGTTCTTCTTCTACCCGGACTCGGAAGCCGATGGCGTGTGGACGGCGAAGGCCGACGCCAAGTAGTATCAGCCGGAGATGACCTCGTAAGGGTCGTCGTTCAGGGCCGACAGAGTCAACTCTGTCGGCCTGAACTCTATCTGGAGCTCGAAGTCGGCCTTGAGCTTCTCGAAGATTACGCGCTCTTCCGTTTCGAGGAAGCGGCGGATGTCGTCCCGGACGCGCACCTGAATCTGTCGCTGCCCGGTCTGGATCGAGTGGCGTTTGATTTCGCGCAGGAGGTCGTAAGCTTCCGTCTCGCTGCTGCGGACGCGGCCTTTGCCTTCGCAGTACGGGCAATGATCCATCAGCTGGCGTTCGAGCGATTCGCTCGTGCGCTTTCTCGTCATCTGGACGAGGCCCAGCTCCGAGATTTTGAGGACGTTGGTCCGGGCCTTGTCGGCCTTCAGCTCTTCCTGGAGGAGGTTGTAGACCTTGTCGCGGTCGTCCAGGCGCTCCATGTCAATCAGGTCGATGACGATGATGCCGCCGATGTTCCGGATCCGGAGCTGCGAGACGATCTTTTTCACCGACTCGATGTTGGTCTTGAGGATCGTATCCTGGGCGCTGGCCTGGCCGACGTATTTGCCGGTGTTGACGTCGAAGGACGTCAGCGCCTCGGTCTGGTCGATGATGACGTAGCCGCCCGACGGCAGCTCGATCCGGGAGCTGAGCGCGCGCCCGATATCCAGCTCGACGCCGTACACGTCGAAGATCGGCGTCTTCTCGACGTAGAGCTCGAGCTTCTTGCTCGCTCCCGGAATGGTCGCAAGTAGGAAGCGCTTCAGCTCTTCGTGGGCTTCCGGGTCGTCGATGACGATCTTCTCGATGTCGTCCGAATACACGTCGCGCGTCGTCTTCAGGATAAGGTTCAGATCCTGATACAGGACCGACGGAGACTGGCCGCGCTTTTTCTTCGCGTCCACCGTCCGCCAGGTCTTGAGCAGGAACTTCAGGTCTTTCTGAAGGAGGGCCGCGTCGATCCCTTCGGCGGCCGTCCGGACGATCACGCCGACGTCGTCGGATTTGATCTGCTTGACGATGTCGCTCAAGCGACCCCGTTCGTCGGCGGCTTCGATCCGGCGCGACACGCCGATGTGGGTGAAGTCCGGCATCAGCACCAGGTAGCGTCCCGGGAGCGAGAGGAACATAGTCACGCGGGCGCCCTTGGTGCCCAACGGCTCCTTCGCGACCTGCACGACGATCTGCTGGCCTTCTCGGATCAGCTTCTCGATCGGTTTTCTCTGTTTGTAATTCCGTTCCTTGATTTCCTCGGGAGTCAGGTCCATCGCCGCGGCGGGGTCGAGCTTCTGGTCCTTCAAGGTCTCCGGATCGAGCACGTCACCGCCGTAGAGGAACGCCGTGCGTTCCGCTCCGATGTTGATGAACGCGGCTTGCATCCCCGGCAGGACCCGTTGCACGGTCCCGAGGTAGATGTTGCCGACGATCCCGCGCTCCTTCTGCCTCTCGATGAACAGCTCGGCGACCCGCTCCTTTTCGAGTAGCGCGATGCGCGTCTCGGAGGAGTTGGCGTTGATGATAAGCTGCTTGTCGAGCATCGGTACTCTTATCGTTCTAGGAGCGGGAGCCAGTCGGCGAGGATCCGGTCCGAGGCGCCGGAGAGCTTGTTAATCGCCTCAACCATCTTGGCTCTTTGTTCCGACCCGCCGCTGCCCAAGGCTTTCAGCCAGACCAACAGGTCTTCGGGAGACTTGACGACGGTCGCGAGCCCCGCGCGCACGAGATGACTGGCTTCCTGGCTGTTCTTATAGAATGGGCCATAGGCCAAGGCAAGGCCGTGACACGCAGGCTCGAGGACGTTGTGGACTTCGTTGTGGAGTGCGCCGCCGACGAACGCCGCGTCCGCCGTTCCGTAAACTTCCGCAAGGATTCCCATGGAGTCGACCAGCAAGAACTCGCCCGGTGTGTTGGCTGAAAAGGACCCGAGGGCCACTCCCTGCTTGGCGAAACGCTCTTTCACGGCGGCGACGTCGTCCGGTTTCAGATGATGGGGAGCCAGCACGACCTGCCAGCGGGACAGGGTTGCGGGGTCCTTGGCGCGCGCGGCAAGGAAGAGGTCGACCTCCTCCAAATAGGAGCTGCCGACGACGACGCGCAGGCCTTTGTTCCCCTGAGGGACCAGATGATCGAGGCGGTCCTTGAGCGTCGCGACCTCGGGAGCCTTGGCGAGCGAGCGTTCGCGGACGCGGTCGTACTTGGTGTCGCCGGCGACCCGCAGCAGTCCCGCGGGCAGGCTGTAGGTGCGATCGAAGAACCGCGCGTCCTCGTCGCTGACCGCGTAGATCTTCTCGAAGGAACGCAGCAGCGCCGAGCGGGCCCGCCGTTTCAGAAATGACGAGCTCTCCCCGAGGCTCTGGCTGGCGTCGATGAGGTCGAGGCGGCCGAAGTGCCGCGCCGTAGCGAGAAAGCCCGGCCAAAGCTCGTGGCGCACGACCGCGACGATGCTCGGGCGCAACGCCGAGAAGAGCCAGCCCCAGGTCCACACCGAATCCGTGAGCGGCGTGAGGCTAGCCGACGTCAGGTCTTTCCGAACCCGCAGATAGTCCATTCCCGAACGCGAAAAGAGCAGCACGTGCACGAACACGTGCCGGTGCTTTTCGAGGCGTTCGATCAAGGGCTTCGCCTGCTCGAACTCGCCGGCGGAGCTGCAGTAGAAGAGCACGCAGTGCTTGTACGGCGCGCGTTTCCTCGCAAGCTCCGACGCGGTGCGGGCGAGCGGTTCTCTCCCGGCGAATTGCGCGTTCAGCTTCGGATTGACCCAGGCCAGGGCTTTCAGGAGCGGGGCGAGCAGCGTGAAAATGAGCGAATAGACGAGCAGCACGACCGAGCGGATCATGGGGGCGGTGCCGCCTCGCTCGCGTTCTTGGCGCTTTCGAAGGACGACCGGCGGCGCAGACGGGCGTCGGGCGCCAGCAGGAGCTGCACGAGGTGCGTCGCCACGTCCTCGGGGTTGATTCCGGAAAAGCACAATTTGTCTTCGTAACGGCACGGGATCTTGCCGTGTTTGGAGCAGGGACGGCAGCCGATGGGTGTCGAAAAAGCGCGACTTTGACGCATACGAGGTGCAAAGCCGAAGGCCTCCACAGTCGGACCGAAGAGGATCGCGGTGGGCGTATCGACGGCTTCGGCGATGTGGCCGAGGGCCGAATCGTTGCTCAGAAGGCAGGACGTCTCGCTGAGAGCGACCGCGGTTTCCCAAAGCGAAAGCCTGCCGGCCAGGTTCAGCACGGGACCTGGCCATTGCGCCCGATCCTGGATTTTCATGGCGATCTGACGGTCGTGGTTGTCTCCGAAGAAGACGAGGCCGAGCGGCGACGGCATGCGCGAGCCCATCTCGGCCGCCTGCTTCTTGACGCGCTCGACGACTTCCAGCATCTGCTCGAGAGGCGCTTGCTTGGTCGGATGGGCGGCGCCCGGTGCGACGCCGAGCCACGCCCCGAAGTGAAGCTCTTTGCGCCACGGACTCTCGAAGCCGTCGGGAATCGGCAGGCGCGGCCGGACGGCCGCGTCGATGCCGTCGCGCATCTCGACGGGTAAGTGATGCTTCAAGCCGCGACGGAGCGCGTCACACATCATTTCGAACTGGTGCTTCGGGACGCCGCGCACCTCGTCGGGCAGGGGGCGGCGGCGGCCTCTGACCCTTGCGGACACGATCAGGCGGCTTCTGGTCAGCTGCGCCTTGTCGGCTGAAAAATACGGTACGCCGTGCCCGCTCTTCAGCTGGCGGGCGAGCCACCTGGACCGGAGGTTGCACTGTAAGTCGATGAAGAGATGGACGTTAGAAAGCGACTCGACCGCGCGCTGCAGGTCGATCACGGTGTCGGTGCGCGCGACTTCGCGGCGCTTCACCGTCGGCCAGGAGTTGGCGATCATGTCTAGTGCCGGGCCGCGACCGATCCAGGTGATCTCGGTCGGAACGGGCAAGCGTTCCAAAAGGTCGAGGCAGGCGGTGGCCAAGACCACGTCACCGAAGCTGCTCGTGCGGTAAATTGCGACGCGTAAAGTCGGAGCGGACGCGGACGGAGTGAGCATCGGGTGGCTACCTCCCCCCTTTGGCGTTTTCTCAACCGACTGACGCTATATCCCTGATTCTACTAGAACGCGGTGAATTGGGAAAGGTTCAACAAATTCCAATACTCGCCCTCATTCTCACCGGATCATACAATATATACAGGTGGGTTGCCTTTGCGGGACGATCCGCATAAGCTGACTACATAACAAGAGTTTCCACCGTTTCAGTCGATCCTTCACAAGAGGGATACCATCGCATGGGTAAAAGCGATCCCGAGGCGAAAGCGAGCTTGCGCAAGCGTCAGCTCAACGTCATCTATTTCGTCGATTCGGCGCGTACGCGTTCGTTCGCTTTGCCCATCAGTCGCCTCAACGTCATTCTGTTCGGCGTGCTGGCTCTTTTGACCTGGTCCGTCGCCGCCGCGTTCCTGATCGTTTGGCTGACCAAGGACCGGGAGGAAGTTGCAGGACAACTGCGCGCGTCGCTTGCGACCGTGTTCGAGTACGAAGCTCGTCACGACAACGCCTACGACATCGCCTACCCACCGGCTGGCAAGGCGTCGGCCGCCAAGGTCGCTGCCGTTCCTTCTCCCGCCCCGGCACCCTCGCCGCCGCCCGCTGCCGCGGAGACCGCCGCCGCGAAAAACGCGCCGGCCACCTCCGCCGAGGAAGGGGACGAAGAAGCGGGCAACGTCACAGTCAGCAACCCGGTCCTTTCGGCCGGAAGCAACGCCCTCGAGCTGCAGTTCGACCTCACCAACAAGAGCGAGAACGACCGTGCGGAAGGTTTCATCTGGGCCGTCGCCGAGTTCAAGACCGATCAGGGCGAGCGGATCTTCATCGGTGCGCCGAAGGAGATTCAAGTGCAGGACGAAGGCGAGCCGAAGCTGCCGCAGAAGTCCTCCTCCTTCAACATCCGCCGTTTCAAGAAAAAAGGCTTTTCGTTTCCCTTCGTGAAGGGAAAGTCGGGCGTGTTCACGGGCGTCAAGATCGGCGTCATGAACCGCTCGGGTGACGACAAGACGACCTACAAGGTCCCCGTCGAGATTCGCGTCGGCAAACGTAGCGCCGAAGGCGACGGTGAGGACGAAACCGATGAAGCGAAGTCAGGGTGACATG
>JAYVBB010000042.1:0-2775 GCA_043750715.1 Pseudomonadota bacterium
TGATCGCCCTCGGCACCGAGATCGTCGTCAAGGAAATCTCCGACGGCACCGCGCCGAAAGCGGTCGTCGGCGACGACCAGCAGCCGAAGCCCGACCCGACGCCGGCGCTGTCGCCGGTCGAGAAGAAGTTCAACGACGAGATCAACCCGCTGCTCACCAAGAACTGCGGCGGCTGCCACGGCGCCGGCTCCGGCTACACGCAGTACGTCGGCAACTTCACCCTCGTGAAGCAGAGGAAAGCCGATCTCCTGGACCGGCTGCAGCGCCCTGCTGGCGCCGCCGGACGCATGCCGCCCGCCGGCAACGTCGCCGCGGGCGAGCTCCAGGCGATCCTGGCCTATCTGCAAACCTTGTGACGGGCGGCTAGGGATTAACCACAGGAATTCCGCGCCAAGAATCGATAACTGACCGAAAATACTGAATATATAAGATTGACCAGGCTTGGCAGCCTTCTTGCTCCTTATGGGTCGTACCCATCGTTTCCGTCCCTCTTGTTGCGGAGTGGAGCCATGACCCAGCGGAACCTGTCCCTCGTCGTTCGTTTGTTGATCGGCACGGCTGCCCTTTTGAGCCTCGGCGTCGCCCCGTTCTCGCAAGCCGAAACGACCGCCCAGCCGCAAGGTCAACAACCCCCGGGGCAACTGCCGCAGCCGCGCCAGACGCTGCCGCTGCGCATCGTCAACAAAGCCGAATTCTGCGGTCGCCTGACCCAGGTCTTCCAAAACTACGGCGCTGCAAACGGTTACGACCGGGTGCAGACCGCGATGCTCGCCAACGGCGCCACGGCGCAAGTGGTGCAGGAGTTCCGCACCGGCCGCGCGACGGACTACATCAACGCCGCAGCGCTGGCTTCCTACTCGCGTCAACCGAGCCGCGCTCCCGTCGACGGCTACCTGCCGCTCGCGGGATTCGTCGGCCCGGCGCTCGGCCTGAGCAACAACGTCACCATCGCCCTTTCCAGCGGCGAGCTGCGCTTCATTCCCTACGCCCAACGCGGCATGGACCTCGTGGTCATCGCGCAAAACGCCGCCGCCTTGACGCCCGAGCGCGCCAAGAAGGTCGCCGAAGTCGCCAGCCAGGCGCAAATCAAGATTCACATCGTTTGGGTCGGTCCCGAAGCCGAAAACGGCGCCGTGATCGAGGAAGCGCGCTCGCTGGCGTGGCTCGCCGCCGTCACCGGCGGGGCTTTCGCCAACCTGTCCGGCAAAGACAATCCCTGCGCGCTGTCGCTCTGAAGGCTCTGTGACATTGAAACAGCCGCGACATCTTACGGTTTGAGCGCTGCTCGCGGCACGCCGTGCCCGACGAGCTCGGCGTCCGGCCGGCAGGCGGGGCATCGCTCCCGCGCGGCCCGCGTCACCGTTTCGCAGGTTTTGCCTTGGTCGAGCGTGCAAGCCAGCGCGGCGATCTCGAGGTGCGTCTTTTGCTGCGGCGGCTGGCGTTTCGTGAGCTCCGCGGCCAAGGCTTCCGCCGTGCCGTGATCCCGCGCGGCCAACGCGAGCCACGCCTTTTCCAACAGCACCTGCGAAAGGGGTCCGCGCTCTTCCTCGAGTTCCTGGATGTGCGTCTGCGCTTCAGACAGCTTGTCGAGGCGGCGCTCCAAGCGAGCGCGTCGGGTAAGGAGGGCGACGTCGTCGCCTTCCGCCGCCAGGAAGCTGGAGATCACGGCCAAAGCTTCCTCGAACGAGCCCCTGGCCTCCAGCGTATCGGCCAGCTGCTCGACGAGCCGCGGAGTGAGGTGGTTCGGAGCACCGGACGTCGCCAACTCCAAGGCCCTTTTCAGCTCCTGGGTGCCTGCGTCGAGGTCACCGCTCTGCGCGACGGCGGTACCGTGCTGCAGCATCCACTGAAAGTCGTCGGGCGCATGTGGCATCGCGTCCAGGACTTCGAGGGCTTTGCCGATTTGCCCCATGGCAAGGCGCGCCTTGGCGGCTTCGAAGTGACTCTTGCGATACCCCGGGTCGACGGCGCGCGCCCGGTCGAGCAGAAGCACGGCTTTCTCCGGGTCGCCCAAGTCGCGCTTGGCGGCCGCCAGATTGAAGAGACCGATGACGGAGTCCGGGTAGACGTTCACGACGTCGCCCCACAGCGCTTCGGCCGATCGCCAGACCTGATTTCGTTGTCGCGAAAGGTGAACGTAGGCAGGAACGAGAAGCAGCAACGACAGGACGACCGGCCAGCGCGAAGGTAGCCGTTCGAGGACGGCGGCCAGCGCTACGAGCAGGCCGAACAGCGGCAGATACATCCGATGCTCGAACATCAGATCGTGCAAGGGCACCACCGAGGACTCGACCGACGCGCTGAGGAAGAAGAACAGGAGCCCGAAGCGCAGCAGCCGGATTTTCGTTAAGAAGGCGAAGACGGCAAGCCCGGCCAACCCAATGAAGCCGAGGCCAGCGATTGGTGTGGGCGAGGTGAGAAGCGCCACGTCGTGATTGATGCTTTGGTGGATGGGCAGAAAAATAAGGCGGAGGTAGTGGGGAATGACCGTCATCTGCGTCAGAAAATAAGTCGCCGGCGACGGCATCAAGCGATCCGCCTCGCCGAGATCGAGCAGCTCCTTGTCTCCGACGATGATCATGGTGAGCGGAATGAGAGGCAGCGTCAGCAAGAGGGGTAAGACCTGCCGGAAGCGCGCGCGCCAGACCTTGCCCCAGTCAGGGTGGAGGTACCAGTCCAGGAGGAGCACGGCGGCGGGAAGCGTGACCGCGAACTGCTTGGTGAACATCGCGAGAAACCGGATTCGTGCCTTGTATGTTCGAATTGTCAAAACAC
>JAYVBB010000043.1:0-8490 GCA_043750715.1 Pseudomonadota bacterium
GGCAGTGCCGGCGGAATTTCAAACCAATGTCGACGCCAGCGTCGCCTCGGTAGCCATCAGCCTCGGTGCGACGGATGCCGCCGCCGCGGCCCTGCCGCAAGCGAAGGTGCCGCTGTCCATCACTTTGGACGTCAATTCGGCCGCGGCGCTGGCGGCCGTCGAGAAAAAGAACGAGAACCTCTGCGTGATCGGCAGGGGTCAAGACAACGTGTTGCGCCTTTGGCGCTTCGCGCAGCTCACGGTCGCCGACAACAAGGTAAAGTTTCCGGCCATCTGGCTCGGCTACTACGCCGCACTATATTGCGGGGCGGACACTTTCACGGACCTGGCGGTGGTGAATGCGGCCGGCACCGAAGCGACGGTGGGAGGAGGGGGAGGCGCCATCGCCGGCTACTCCTGCGACTACAAAGCGACGCAAGGCATCGGCTACTGCATTCTCTACGTCGGAACGGCTTTTTCCAACGCCGACTTGAAGGCCAAGACGAAGGAAGCCTGCGAATCGGCCAAGGGATCTTTCGGTGACACCGCGTGCGCCGATGCCGCCGTGGCCGGCTTCTGCGTGTTCCAGCACGGCACGATCGCCGAATTCGCCTGGAGCTACTACACCGAAGCGCTGCAGCAAGGTCAAACGGCCGCAACCGTCAAGGAGCAGTGCGAGAAGTCGACCGGCGCCAAATGGTTCGATCCGGGCACCTATACGCCAACGCCGGCGGCCGACCAGACCCAGCTTTCGACGAACACCAACACGAATACGAACACCAATACGAGTACGAATACGAATACCAATACGGGCAGTTCGATGCTGACCGGCCATGGTTGCGACTGGCGCACCGTGAACTTCTATGGCTACTGCATGCTCTATTCCGGAACCGCCATGAAGACGCCGCTGGCGGATTCGAACAATCAAAACGGCTGCACGGCTCAAGGCGGTGCCGACGCTTGGAGCCTGGATGGCTGCCCGACGGAAAACGTCTTGGGCGCCTGCGTCACGTATCTAGGCAAGAAGACCGAGTTCGCCGTCGTCTACTACTCGGACCATTTGCAGGGCGGGCAAACCCCCGAAAACGTGGAAGCGGCGTGCGACGACCCGGCCGCGACCTGGATGGGCGGCGCAACCTATACGCCGACCCCGGACGCGTCTCAGATCGACTGATTCTGCCTAGAAATTAAGCTTGCCCCGGCTAGCTACGACCTCTTACAATAGTCGTAGCTAGCCTTCTTCTTTTTTGGAGATCCCATGGCGCTCAGGCATGTCCTTGCTCTGGCGGTGGCTTGTTCGTCTTTCGTCGCCGAGGCGAAGACGCCTCCGATCAAGACTCTGAAGCCGGCCATGAAGCAGCCCAAGGCGTCCGGCCTCTCCAAGGAGTCGGGCTTTCATCTCGACCGCCTGCCGCAAGGTAAGAACGTCACGATCCCCCGTCCCGCGACGACCTTCGTGCCGCTTTCGTCTCCCGTCAACCTGACGGCGACCGACACGCCGCAATCCCTGTCGCTGAAACCGATCAACCTAAAGAGCGGCGGCAACGTCACCAACCTCCGCGTCTCGATCATGGACCGCGAGTCGGGCAAGCTCCAGTACGTCGACCTGAAGCCCGGCATGCCGTTTCTCTACAGCTTCAAGGAACTCGGCACGATCACGGTGATCCCGCAGGCTAGCGGTATCGCGATCGAAGGCCTGAGCCTGCAAGTCGAAAGCGACAAGCCGCTCGAAATCGCGCACTAAGATCGTGGACGCATGCGAATGCGTCTTTGTTCTTCAATACATTTTGGTGATCAAATCCTGATCGTAGGTGGCGCCACCTTGGCGTTTTACTACCAAGCCAAAATGCTCTAGCTCGGTGCCCCCGGGGCAGCGGGTGGCCTCGTCGGCCGCTAAGAGCCCGTCATAGTCGTGCCAGCGGCGTTCCCATTCTTCCTTGGGTAGGAACGCATAGTGCCCCAAAGTATAGGGATCCATGTAGTAGATGTTCTTTTGGTCGTAGCCTACGACGACGACGTAGTGACCTGAGTACCAAGAATGCTCGTACTCCTTGAGGTCATAGTCCTCGTCGCTGGTGTAAGACCACGCTTGGGTGAGCGCCAAAATTGGACTGCCGTCATCTATGGCCTTGGTCAAGTCGTCTAGCGTCATGCCGCGAACCGGCGTCACAGTGCCCGGAGGCGGAGGGGGAGGCGTCTCGGGGCATCCTGCCGGCAGCGGACCGGCGGGACGGAAGGGGCGGCGCGCGACGAAAAGTTGAGTCGAATACTTGTTTTGAGACGGCTCGGCGGGCAGTGGTGCTTCCACCAATTGGAGGCGGTGACCGTTGTCGGTGGGGCCGAACGGATCGATGGGATCCTCTCCCGTCAAACTCAAGCCGCCGCCCACCGACCCGAGCTTATCGATGTCGATGGCGGACGTTTTCAACTCGTTGAGTCCCTTTAGCACCGCCGCAAAGGCCGGGTTGCTCGCCTTTTTGGCCTTGATGGCGCTAAGAACGGACGGATCATTGAGCACGATGCTCAACTCGTTCAAATCGACTTTCGTGTCGAAACCATAAACGGCCATCAACTTTTCGCGCTGGTCTTTGTCGTTCAAAGCACTCAAAAAGCGCATGATCCTCTTGAACGACGTGCCGTTGACGTTGTGGGAGCGCAAAATTCTCTGCAACTCCGTCTCCGCAAAAAAGTCGCCGAAGTAGTACAAAATCGCCTTCAAAGACGCGGCGCCGCAGGTGTAGCCCTTCGTTTGCCTGACGAGGGGAAGGCGGAGAAATTTGGCTTTGCAGGCTGGATTGTTGGCTCGCGCCAGCAAGCGGGGAAGGGAGGTGCTGCTCACGCCGTTCGTGTCGGACTGAACGAGTGGTAAGCATTCGCCGCTTCCATTGTCGGCTTCGTCGGCAAGAGCCACCGATTCTCAGGGGCGTTGCCTGCAACTTCCGAGCACGAGAGAAAACGCGAAGACAAGTGCAAAGCTTTTGCGCATGAGAAGGGTCCAGCGAAAGAGTTGCGTGGTTGACGAGACGATACCTTAGATCCGGCCCCAACCGGAGGACTAAAACTCGTAGTCCAACGCCAGGATGGTCGCCACCTTCGGCTTGATCAGCGTGTCGACCACCGTCCGGTGCGCCGGGTGGTTCGAATAGACGTCGAGCGCCGCCTTGTCCTTCAGCCGCACGACGAGCCCCATTTGGGCTCCCGCCGCGCGCTCTGTGAAGTTCATACCGGCGGTGAGATGGATCACGCCCGGGATCTTGTCCTTCAGGGCGCGCAGCGCGGCGGCTGCCGCTTCCATCTCGGCGGCCGAGACGTCGGGTTTGAACTTGAACATGACCAGATGCTCGACCATGGCGATCCTCGTCAGCGGTAAAGCGCGTGTTCGCGGTGCGGTCCCGTACCCACCATCAGGACTTTCGTCTTGCCGTGGCGCTCGACGCCCTGCACGAAGGCCTGGGCGTTCTTCGGCAGGTCCTCGATCAGCCCGCTCTGCGGAATCTCTTCCTTCCAGCCGGGAAACGATTCATAGACGGGCTCGCACTCGGCGATGACGTCGGTGTCCCAGGGCAGATCGGTCATGGCGCCGAGCGTTTTGTGCTTGTACGCCGTGCAGATCTTGACTTCGTCGAAGCCCGTCAGGATGTCCATTTTGTTCAGGACGATGCCGTCGAGGCCGTTGACTTCCACCACGTAGCGGAGCGCTACGGCGTCCATCCAGCCGACGCGGCGGGGACGGCCGGTGGTCGCGCCGAACTCGTTGCCCTTCTTCGCGATGGCCTTGCCGACGTCGTCGAAGAGCTCGGTCGGGAACGGTCCTTCGCCGACGCGCGTGACGTAACCTTTGGCGATGCCGATCAGCTGGGTTACGTACTTCGGGGAAAGACCGATGCTTTGGATCGCGCCGCCGGCACCCGTAGAGCTCGACGTCACATAAGGATAAGTGCCGTGGTCGAGATCGAGCAGCGTGCCCTGCGCGCCTTCGAGCAGCAGTTTTTTCCCGGCGGCGGCGGCCTGGCGGATCTTCAGCTCGGCGTCGCAGACGAACGGACGGATCTTCACCGCCGCGGCGGCGAAGCTTTTCCAAAGTGCCGGATTGGCGTCGACGAAGTCTTTGAATGCCGGGAAATTTTCGGTCATCCGCGCCATCCAGCGGCCGCGTGCCGCGTCGTCGACGTAGTGGCCGAGGCGGAGCCCCGTCCGCGACGCCTTTTCCGCGTAGGTCGGGCCGATGCCGCGTTTCGTCGTGCCGATCTTTTGCGTCGTGGCCGCTTCGCTCTTCGCGTCGAGATGGATGTGCCACGGCGTGATCACGTGGGCGCGGCCCGACATGAAGATGCGGTCGGGCGTCAGCGTCGCCTTGCCTTCGACCTTCTTCATTTCGTCGACGAGCGCTTCGGGGTTGACCACGACGCCGGCCGCGAGCGCGGACAGCTGCTTCGGGTGGAAGATGCCGCTAGGCAGCTGGTGCAGGACGATTTTTTCGCCTTGCACGTAGAGGGTGTGGCCGGCGTTGTTGCCGCCTTGGTAGCGGACGACGAGGTCGGCGGTTTCCGCCAGCACGTCGATCCACTTGCCCTTACCCTCGTCGCCCCACTGGGCTCCGACCAAAATCGTCACATCGGAACGAGCCATGTGCTTGGGTCCCTTGGAAGAGCGAGTTCGCGTTCCAGCCACGCGATACTATTAGACTAAGAGGAGCCCATCGTCCACTTGGAAGTCGCCCCGGCCCCGTGATAGAAGGACAGGGCAGGTAGGCATTTTAACGGGCTTATTTGGGAGAGCCTTGGATATGACGGCTGACACCGGCACTCCCGGACTTTGGGCGATCACGCCGCTCGACGGCCGTTACGCGGCGAAGCTGGACGGCCTCGGCCGGCTGACCGGCGAGGGCGGCCTCATCAACTACCGGCTGCGCGTCGAAGCCGCCTGGCTGCTGCATCTGGCCGACACGGCGGGAGTGCAGGAAGACGTCGCGCTGTCGCCGGAAGTCCGCAAAGCCGCCGAGCAGGTCGCGCGGAACGGCGCCGCGGAGCACGCCGCCGACGTCAAAGCGATCGAGAAGACGACCAACCACGACGTCAAGGCGGTCGAGTACTACCTCCAGCAGCACTTCAAAGCCAAGGGCGCGTCCGCGAAGACGCTCGCCTTCATCCACTTCGCCTGCACGTCGGAAGACATCAACAACCTCGCCTATGCCTTGATGCTCAAGGATTTGCGCGATCAGCGCCTGCTCCCGACCATGGACCTCGTAATCAAGGACCTGGCGGCTAAGGCCGACCAGTACGCGGCCGAGCCGATGCTTTCGCGGACCCACGGGCAGACGGCCTCGCCGACGACGCTAGGGAAAGAGCTGGCGGTGTTCGGTCATCGCCTGGCGCGCCAACGCAAGCGCCTCGCCACGCAACCCATCGAAGGCAAAATCAACGGCGCGGTGGGGAACTACAACGCCCATCTTTCCGCCTATCCCGCCGTCGCCTGGGCGAAAGTGGCGGAAGCCTTCGTCGAGCAGAAGCTCGGCCTCGTGTTCAATCCGTTGACCACCCAGATCGAGAACCACGACTCCTACGTCGAATACATGCAGCACGTGCGGCATTTCAACACGATCGCGCTCGGACTCTGCCGGGACCTCTGGGGTTACATCTCGCTCGGCTATTTCAGCCTCCGCGTCCAAGCGGGCGAAGTCGGCTCGAGCACCATGCCGCACAAGGTGAACCCGATCGACTTCGAGAACGCCGAAGGCAATCTCGGCATCGCCAACGCGCTCGCCTCGCACTTCGGCGACAAGCTCCCGATCTCGCGCTGGCAGCGGGACCTGAGCGATTCGACGGTGCTGCGCTCGACGGGTTCGGCTATCGGGCATAGCGAGCTGGCTTGGCGCGCGCTGCTGGCGGGACTCGGCAAGATCGAAGCCCGCCCCGAGCGCCTCGCTGCCGACCTGAACGACGCCTGGGAAGTGCTCGCCGAACCAATACAGACGGTGATGCGGCGCTACGGCATCGTCGACGCATACGAACGCCTCAAGGAGGCGACGCGCGGCAAGGCCGTGACCAAGGAAGTGCTGGAAGCGGTCATCGATCAGGCAGCCGAGCTGCCGGCGGCGGTCCGCAAGGAATTGAAAGCCATGACTCCCAAATCCTACGTCGGAAGCGCCGCGCAGCTCGCGCGGGCCTTCGCGAAAGGGGCGGTGACTTGAAGCTCAGCGAGCTAGCGAAGCGCATCGGCGCCGAAATCGTCGGCGGGGCCGGCGACCCCGAAATCAAGGCCGTGGCGCCGATCGCCACGGCCAGGACGGGAGAGCTCACGTTCCTCGTCAACGCCGAATATGAAAAGCACCTGGCGACGACCGGCGCGACCGCCGTCATCGTCGGGAAGAAGTACGACGCCGCGTCGCGGCTGACGCAGCTCGTCCACAAAAATCCTTACTATGCGTTCGCCAAGGCGTCGCAGGTGTTCTTCCCGCCGAAGGCGGAAAAGCCCGGCGTCAGCGCTCAGGCCCACGTCGACAAGAGTTCCGAAATCGCCAAGACCGCGACGGTGTATCCGTTCGCTTACGTCGCCGCCGGCGTCAAGATCGGCGAGCGCGCGGTGATTTACCCGGGAGTCTATCTGGGCGAGAACGTCATCGTCGGCGAAGACTCGGTGCTCCGCGCCAACGTCGTCGTCGAGCCCGGGATCAGGATAGGCAAGCGCGTGCTGATCCACGGCGGGTCGGTGCTCGGCGCCGACGGCTTCGGCTTCGCGCCAGGGGAAAATGACATAGCGAAGATTCCCCAGATCGGCGCGGTCGAGATCCACGACGACGTCGAGATCGGCGGCCTCTGCACGGTGGACCGCGGCGCCTTGGAAAACACGGTGGTGGGCGAGGGGACCAAGCTCGACAGCCACGTCCATGTCGGCCACGGCGCGACGCTCGGCAAGTCGTGCATGATGTGCGGCCAGTCCGGCCTCGCCGGCTCGGCGCATCTCGGCGACCGCGTCGTCGTCGGCGGCAACACGGGAATCAGCAACCGCGTCGTCATCGCGGACAACGTCCAGGTCGGCGCCTGCTCCGGCGTGACGAAAAGCATTCTGGGAGCCGGCACGACGCACGTCGGCTTTCCCGCCGGTCCGCAAAAGGAATGGCAGCGGCACATCGTCTACGTCCGCCGCATTCCGGACCTCGAGAAAAAGCTCAAAGAGCTCGAGGCGAAGGTCGCCTCGCTGACGGATCGATCCTAGGCGCCGTCATTTACACTCGGCGCGCGTCTTGAAGGCGCAATCCGAGGTCGTGACCTTCATGCGATGGTATTTGAGGTCGTACTTCGTCTCGCACAGGTCGCGAGCCGACGAGCTGCCGTCGAATATGGACTCGCCCTCGGTTTGCGGGGACGCCTCGTGTCCGCAAATCCAGGCGTCGCTACAGTCTTTCCAGGTGTAATTGGAGCGCTGCGGCATGCGGCAGGTCCAGCAGCAGCGAACTTTCTCGACGGCCGGCACCGCTGGGGTCGTCGAGTCGGCGCATTTGGTGCCGTTGTAATCGACCACCGCCGCGTTGGTGTAGAAAAAGCGCGGGTTGTTCTCGCCGAAGGGTTCGGCGCAGGCTTGCATGCAGACTTTCCATTTGTCGGAGCAGTCTTCGTAGCCGGGCGTGCCGAATTTTTTGCCGCTGCAGCATTTGCTGCAATCGGTGAGCGGACGGGTGACTCCGAGACCGATCTGTTCGGTCAGTGCGCCGTCGCGGATGGCCCGGACGCAGGTGTTGGCGCCGTACTGTCGCTCGGGTTCCTTCGAATTCTGGTTGGCCTTTTGGGCCAATTCCGAAACGGCGGCCGTTTGCTCCGACAGCGCTTTCAGGTCGTCGAGCGCGCATTGGGTGTTGCCGATCAGAACCTTGCCGCCGGAGACGATCCCGCCGGTGCATTTGATGATCGCCGAGGCGACTTTCACGGCGTTGCCCGCCGCTTTCATCGCGGCCGTGAATTTTTTCAAGGAAGCCTTGGCCGCTTCGGACCCCGGACCTTTGAGGGCATCCGTGTTGCATGCGCCTAAGGCGCCCGCCAGGTTGCCGATGGCTTCGACGCTATTGCCGAACAAGCTGACGAAGCTGGCGACGCCGGCGGAAGTGGTGAAGTCGATTTTGGTGGCATTGGCGAAGAGGCTGGCAAGGTTGCCGACCTCCGAAACGCTGGTGCCAAGACAGGCGCCGACCACTTCCTTCAGGATTTTGCCCGTCGCGGAGGTCAACTTCGCCGCCCCGGTCGCGGCGTTTTTGAGTACCGGGGACGCTCCCGACGGGTCACTGGGTGAAGCGGGTGCATGGTTCGGGCCGGGCGCGGGGCTATTGGAACTTTCGCCGTCCAGACTAACGCTGCCGCCCTCACCGTCGTCCGTCAACTCCAGTCCCTGCTCCGGCTCGGAGGGCGCCGGTGCCCGTGAAGGTGACGGTGACGAACCGGCTCCGTCATCGGCTGGCACGGGATCGATCCCCAAAGCAATGCGAATGCTCGGGTCCGAGAAGGCGTCGGCAGCCTGAAT
>JAYVBB010000044.1:0-8387 GCA_043750715.1 Pseudomonadota bacterium
GTCGGGTTCGCGCCCTTCATCCAGGCGACGTCGAGGTTCAGGTTCTTGTGGTCGATCTCGGCGATCAGGCGCTCCCGGACGATCTCTTTCAGCTGGCGGAGGTTCAGGATCATGCCCGTGTCGGGGTCGACCGGTCCGGTGACCGTCACTTCCAGCCGGTAGTTGTGCCCGTGCCCGTTCGGATTCGAGCAGAGTCCGAAGACGTCGCGGTTCTTTTCGTCGCTCCAATCCGGCCGGTAGAGCCGATGGCCGGCGCAGAACTCGAAACTTCTCGTGATCGTCAGCAAAAGGGGGCTCCGTTCAGTCGGCGATGCCGGCGATTTTCAAACCTTGGCGGACGAGCCAGCGCACGTCCTGATTCTTGGATTCGGTGTCGTTCTCGAGGCTCTTGGCGAGGTCTTGGACGTCGTGGCCGGCGGCCTTCGCCAGCTCGATGCCTTCGAGGCGCAGCAGCCAATCCTCGGAGAAGTCGCGTGCGACGTTTTCGGCGAAAGTCTGCGCGGCGACTTTGTTCGGCGCAGCGCGCAGCTCGCGGGCTTGCCCGAACGCCCTAAACGACGCCAGCTCCACCGCGGTGAAAGGCGACTGGCGGGCCGGGGACGTCGAAGCCTGGCCGACGTCGTGCGATCCGTACCGTTCGCGGTCGGCCGGACCGCCGAAGACCGAAGTGACTCGCCCGCCTACGACCATGTCGAAGTCGCCCCACGCCGGCTCGAAGTAGACTTTGCCCTGGCGGGTGACCTTGCAGTCCTGCCACTTCATCAGCACCACGCGGCCGCTCTTTTTCAGGATCTGGGCCAGGTGACCCTCGACGACGAAGCCGGAGCCGAAGGCGAGGCGCCCGCGCCGGCCTTCGGCGACGCCCTGCTTCTCCAAGTCTCCTTCGAAGCGTCCGATCGGGGAGCTGAAGCCCTGGGCGTGCTCTTTCACGCTTTGGCCGGCGAGCTCCTCGCCCTGGTAGGCGATCTGCACCGGTCCGTCGTATTTCAGGAAGTCCACCGTCTCGCCCGTCGCGTCGTAGTGGGCGAGCTTGCCGCTCACTTCGATGCCGGTGTCGAGCACCGTCGTCGTGACGGTTCGTCCGGCGAGGGCTTGGTCGAGGCCGTAACGGCCGCCGCGCGAGTACGCGAGGCTGCCCTCGAACTCCTTCAGCACACTCGTGAGATGAGCGATGTCGTCGGCGACGAAGAGCTGCGGCTGCGGTTCGGTGATGTCGTACGTCTGCTCGACGCAGCCGATCGTCAGACGGAGCTTCTTCACTTTGTCGGAAAGGCAGGCTTGGCTTTCGCCGACCGACGAGAGCAGGCCCGCGCCGTAGATCTTGGGGCTCTGCAACGACCCGAGCAGACCGTACTCGACCGTCCACCAGTTCATCCGGGCGACCTTGTTGGCCTCGGACACGAACTTGACGTTGGCGTTGGCGCGCTCCAGCGCGGCTTCCGCGGCGTCGATCATCGCGCGCGAGCTGTCGGGATTTTCCTTGATGTCGGAAAGCGCGCGGATCGCCTCGTAGACGTCCATGTCTTCCTGACTGAAGATCGCCTTCTGCGCCATCGACGCATAGAGCGTCAGGTAGTCGGCGTAGGCGCGGTCGGCGATGATCGGGGCGTGGCCCGCGGCCTCATGCACGATGTCGGGTGCCGGTGTGTAATGGATATGATCGACCGACCGCATGTCGTAGGCGATCGGCAGGACTTTCCGAGCCTGAAAGTCGAGGAAGGCGGCCGGGGGAATGAAGCCGCAAACGGGCACGGCACCCCAGCCCAGCCGCTGCAGCTTTTCGTCCATCTCGGCGACCATCGGAATCCGGTCGAACGTGATGCCGGTCTTCGCCAGACCTTCGAGGTAGATCGGCACGGCGTTGTCGCGAAAAAACTCCCGCGACTGGCGCATGATGTAGCGCCAGGCGGCATGATCGCGCGTCGTGTAGCGATCCGCTTTCTGCTCGACGACGTATTTCCGCAGATACTGCGGCAGTCTTTCGATCGTACGTTGCAACCTTCAGGGCCTCCGAATGGGCCATCGTATCAAGAGGATGGTTCCTTTTGAACCGCAAGCTCGCGGAACTATTGTGGAGTTATTCCGCTAACTTGGCGATTGACGGTGAGGACCGCGCGCGTCTAGTTTTCGAGCGAACTTTTTTTCGAGGATTTCATGCGCCAAAGTTACGCGGTGCTGTTCTTCCTGCTGAGCCTTTCGGCATGCTCCGACCAATACAAAGACTACGCCGTGGAAGAGCCCGTGCAGCCGGCGCCAAGTGCTCCGGGTGCGGCTGCTCCTAGCGAATCGGGCAAGGAATCGCAGAAGTTTCCGAGCGACTACGGCGCGAAACTTTCGGCTCGAAAGATTCACTACGAAGGCACGCTGAGCCTCGAGACGGCCGAACCCGCGAACGCCCTCGCTCAGGCCGCGGAGAAAGTCAAGAACCTCGGCGGCTACTCCGAGCTCGAGACGAAAGACACCGTCGTGTTGCACGTCCCCGTGGCGAAATTCATGGACGTCTTCGAGGAGGTGCAAGGACTGGGCAAAGTGCTCAAGAAGAGCCTGACCGGATCGGACATCACGGAAGCATACAGCGACACCGCATTGAGAAAGCAGCTGATCCAAGCGTCGCTGAAAAAGCTGGAGCAGCTGCTCGCTCTCGCGAAGTCCGTCAGCGAGCGCCTGGCGCTGCTCAAGGAAATCGGTGAGCTGAGAGGTCGCCTCGAGGAGGCGGAAGCCTTGCTGGCGATGCTTTCCCATAAATCGCAGTACTCGAAGCTCACCGTATCGGTCGTCGAGCCGGTGCGGGCGATCGCGTCGCTCAAACCCCGCCCCATCGGCGTCTTCGCCTGGATCGACGGGCTCTCTCCCGAGCAGGCACTCGGCAAGTCCCGAGGCCGGAAGTTCGAGCTGAACGTTCCCGCCGACTACGTGCTGGTTCCGAGCGACCGCTACTGGCTGGCGGAGAGCGCCTCGCAGGCGACCTTCAGTGCGACCAGGCTGAAGAACGAGCCGCGCGGCGACGCCGCCTTCTGGGTGGAAACGCTGAAAGAGCGTCTAAAGGGTCGGTACGAAGTCGCGAAGACTTTCTCCCAAGGTAAATTCCAGGTCATCCGCCTTACGGATCCGGCGGGTGAGGGGTATCGCTACGACGTCGGCGTCCTGACGGAAGGCGACACCCTGGTGATCGCCGAGGCCGTCTACCCTAACGCCGCCGACGAGCAGCGCTTCGGCCCTAAAGTCTTCGCGGCTCTCGATTCTTACGACGGAAAGGGGCTCTGACATGCGCTTCATCCTACTTCTTGCCAACCTCGCCGCTTCCCCCACGGCCCTCGCCGTCGAGCAAACCGTCGTGCAGGTGCGCGGCTCCAGCGCCGCCGTCACCGTCTTGGTCGACGACCAGGAAAACGCCGTCGATCTCCTGGTCAAGGAAGCCGAAGCCCGCGGGGGATACTTCCGCGAACGCAGCTCTACCGGCGTCATCGCGCGGATTCCTGCCGATCGGCTCGACGGTTACCTGGAGGTCGTCCAGGGCCTCGGCAAGGTCGCCGAACGGAAGGTCCAGAACACCGACCTGGCCACGACGCGGACCCGCCTCGCGTCCGAAGTGGCGACGCGCGAAGACATGCTGAAACGTTACCTCGCCAACATGGGCGAGGCCAAAGACCGCGACGACCTGCAGGCGATCCAAGCCGCCACCGGCGAGCTGATCGCGCAGATCGAGCAGGCCAAAGGCTCGCTGCGCGTCGTGGACCACGACGCTCGCTTCGCGGAGGTCGACGTCTCGTTCAAACTGCGCGAACGGCGCATGATCCGACTGCCATACGAGACGCGTTTCGCCTGGCTCTCGACCGTCGATCTGAACCAACTGCTGGGAGACTTTGCCGCCCCCGGGGAGAACCGCTGATGCTTCGCGCTTTGATGCTCGTCCTAATGTCCCAGCTCGCCATCGCTTGCGTCAGCACCATCGACGCCAAGGCCCCGGAGGACTTCGCGACCCTCGACTCGGGCAACGCCAAGGGCGTCGTACTGAAAGCCGTTAATCCGCAAGGCGTGGTCTACCGTGTCCGTACGGAAAAACCGGAGCCCAAGGCCGAGCTCGCGTTCTGGATGGAAGCCCTCGAGAACAAGCTCAAGGCCGACGGCTACACCGTCCTCGGGTCCAAGGAAGCGCAGGTCGCGGGCCGGACCGGGGCGATGATCGAGGCCGTCGCGCCTTTAGCCGACGCAGACTACGGCTTCGTCGTCCTGATCGCTCCGGCAGGGGACGAGATCGTGATCGTCGAGGGAGCGGGCGAGCGCAAAGCCTGGGACAAAGCCAAGCCGCAAATGATCGCGGCCGCGGCAGCCATTCACTTGCAGTAGACGCGAAGGACGCTGCCGTCAGGTAGCGTCAGGTCGCCGTGGGTCGACCAAGGGAACGGCCGCTCCACGGTGTCGTTGGACGACTTCAGGCGGAAAATGCCGGCGTCCGGACCGGCGAAGACCGGCCCTTTGCCCGTGAAGTCGAAGCGCGGAGTCCGCTCCATCGTCACCGAAGGAATGCCGGCGCCGGCTAGGGCGCGGGGTTTGGTCAACGTCACGAGCGCGACCTCTACCGGAGGTCGCGCCAGGTAGCGGCAGAGCGCGGCCGCGGCCGTTTCCAAAAGCGGAAACCTTCCGGCCGTCAAAATAAACGCGACTTCCATCGCTACGGCGGAGTAGTCGACCGTCTCCGCGAAGGCGCCGCTTTCCGCGGCCTTGTCGAAGTCTCCTCTGAGCTCGATCGTCACGACGAGCGGCTGCGCGTTCACACGCTCCTCGGGCAGGATGCCGACGATGCACTCGACGGGCAGGGAGTCGATGCGAATGGCGTCGAGCTTTGACAAGGCTACTTCTCGCTGATCCCGACGAGCTTCGACATCTCGGTCAGGTCGATAATGTTGCGGTGGACGATCGCTTTGAGTCGTCCGGACAAGGTGCTGCGCGACATCCCAATCGCCAGGGCCAGGCCGCGCAGCGTGAGCTTACCTTTTTCCTGGGCGAGCTTCTTCGTCATTTCCAAGAGGAGGACGTCGGACAGGTAATCGTAACTTTGCGCTTCGCTTCGGTCCCAGGGGAGGACTAGGTCGCCGCTGCTCGCCCGCTTTGGCGCGGGACCGGCGTCGGGCCGGGGGGCTTCCGTCGGGGACGCAAGCGAGGGGTCGGGTTTTTCCCCGATTTCCTCCCAGACCCGCTCCGGAATCGCGAGCGGAGTCAGGAGCTTGTTGACGTGCATTTCCGTCATCGCGCGGAGGCAGTTGCGGAGCTCGCGGATGTTGCCTTCCTTCCAGCTGACGTTGGTCAGGACTTCCATCACCGGTCCCGACACTTTGTATGGTCCGCCCGGCATCGTCTTGCAGAAGTGTTCGACCAAGGCGGGGATTTCTTCCGGCCGCTCGCGTAGTGGTGGCAGCGTGATCTCGGCTTCTCTCAGCCGTTGCCAGAGGTCGCCGCGGAACTTGCCTTCTTTGACGAGTTTTTCCAGGGGCTCGTTCGTCGCGGAAAGCACCCGGACGGTGATCGACACGGGCTTGGTCGATCCGACGCGGAGCACTTCCTGGTTCTCGAGCACGCGCAGCATCGCGACCTGCGCCGACTGGCTGAGGGTCGCCACTTCGTCGAGGAAGATCCAGCCGCCGGAGGCGGCTTCGAGGAGGCCCCGCTTGTCGTTCGAGGCACCCGTGAAGGCGCCTTTGACGTGGCCGAACAGCTCGCTTTCCAAAAGCGTCGGGGCGATCGCGCCACAGTTCACTTTGACGAACGGCGCTTTCGTTTCCAGAGCCTGGCCGACGAGATCGGCGACGACTTCCTTGCCGGTCCCGGATTCGCCGCGGATGAACACCGCGGTGATCGCCGAGTCGGTGATGAGAGGGATGCGGCGGGTGATCTTTTCCATCGTCGCGCCAACGGGGCGGCGGCGATTCGGGTCGACGGGCGCCGGCGTCGAGAAGGGCGTTTCGCCCCCTTGCTTGAGCTTGGACAGGCGGTATGAATTGAACACCCGGAGGCTCATCTCGCCTTTGTCGGTCAACTTCGAAAGAAAGTCGTCGGCACCCGCGGCCAGGCACTCGGCGATCGTCGAGATGTCGTCGGCCGTCGAGCACATCAGGATGACGGCTTTGGGGCTGGCTTTGCGGGTTTCGCTGGCGAGGCTGATGCCGGTCGTCTTGTCGTCCTGAACGTGGATGTCGAGGATGACGAGATCCGGCCGGGTCGCGGTCAACTCTTTGCGGTATTCGGCGACCGTCGCCACGGATTTCACTTTGAAGCGGCACGACACGGGGTGCTGCTCGAGCGCCGTCTGCACGCGTTCCCTTTCGAAGGGATCGTCGTCCAGATGCAGGATGCTCAGTGTCGGTAAATTCGTCGGGCTCGCCATGCTGATAAGATAGGTCAATTTCCACCTGCCGTCGATTGGACTCTGGAGCCGGGAGCCCGCGTCGGACGCCGCGTGGCGCGTTCGGTCGCGGCGGCGCGCGCGCCGCTCAGGAGCTCGCCCAGCTCGTCGGCGCCGGCGACGTCGGGGCGTTCGTGATAGTTGGCGCGAAACTTCGACGGGCTCTCCTGAAAGAGCTCGCGGAACCGCCGCGAAAAGTGCGCCGCGCTCGTGAAGCCGCAATGCGTCGCGACTTCGAGCAGCGACCATTCGGGGGCCCGCGCGATGCACTCGGCCGCGAGGATGGTCCGGAAGCGCCACACCCAGCGCATCGGGCTCATCCCGTAGCGCCGGTTGAACATGCGCGTCAGCGTGTTGGTGGGGAGGTCCGCCGAGACCGCCAGGTCCTTCAGAGTCAGTCGGTCCTGATAGCGTTCGACGGCGCAGGCAATCGCGGCATTCAGATTTCGGTTGGTGTTCGGCATGGGGCAATTTCCTCCGGAGAAGGAAATTGCAACCGCCGTGCCTCCCGCTTTGACTGGGGTTGAGCATGGCGTCAGGCTTTTTTCGAGGGCGCGCGGGCAGGGCTGGTCGAAATTTGCGCCGCCCGGCCTATTTTTGGGCCGCGGCCTCGTTTTTCTTCTGGGCTTCTTCGAGGATCGCCTGAAACTCGGCGGCATGCGCCTCGAGCTTCGCCTGGCCGATCGCGGCGCCGGCAGCCGACAGCTCGGGCATCTTGTGGAGCACCTTCCGGCCGGTGCTCGTCGAATAGAACTTCGTCATGTCCTTCAGCTCGCCCTCGCTGAATTCCTTCATGTAGATCTTCACGAGCTCGGGCTCGAGCTCCTTCCAGCTCATGTATTTTCTGAGAAAGGTAAGGATCGGCTCGCGAAACGGGACGAGGATCGGCGCTGACTTGATCTGGACGTCCGTCATCTGGACTGCCATGGCATCGAACACCTCGCCCATCTTCGACGAGGCGAAGAACTGGCGGGTGGCCTGCTCATGCGTCTTGGGCGAGGCACCAGCAGATCCGGATTGTACCGCGAGAAAAAGAACAGCCATGACGGCTAGGACCCGGCCCGGCATACGCACCCCATTTGGTAGAAAGACCAATTTCCCGAATTCTAGCATATTGCTTGGAAATCCGGCCATTTTTGCGGGGGGCTAGCATTGCGGTCATGAATCTGCGAAATTTTAGGGACCCAGAATTTTTGTTCGCAAAAAGCACCACGGGAGGGGCACGCGATGACGAGGAATTTGATCAAGGGACTGGCACTGGCCACGTTGGCGATTTTCGGAGCGGCATCCGGAGCGATGGCTCAGCGCAACCCCGTCGGAGAGAAATGCGACTACCAGCTCGACCGTAACGCGCAACGCACGAGTAATTTGATTCAGAGCGGCTCGTTGGCTGCCGAGATCACGATGCGGAAGCCTGACGCCGAAGGCGGCCCGGCGTATGAAGCGAAGATCGATTACATGTTCCGGATCACCTTGATCGGGAATCGGTCCGGGACGGAGTATGTGGATGCGCCGGAAGCATTTTTTACGGAAGAATTTCTGCAGGAGCTGAGAAGGACCGGGCATTTCGAGAGCCCGCAGTTCAAGATCGACCACGAGGGGTTCGCTGACGCGAATACCTTGGACGGGCACCACTTTCCGAACTGCGACAAGTTGAAAATTTACGACATCGACCAAGGGAGTCATTCGCCTCTCGTCGAGATCGCCCGGGCGATGGTGAAGAACTCGGTGGCACCGGAAGATGTGACGACGGACGAACAGATTCAGGATTTGGTTCTGCACGCGCACATTTATTATGGCGTGCCGGTGCTGGGTGCCGTGAAGTTGGACGTGAGTGGCAAGTATTCCGGAATCAACATCAAGGCTGGCGCGGACATCAAGACTCCGTAACGGTACGAGGGGGCGGCGCCCCCCAACGCGTCCAGAAACTGGACGCTGCCCCCCGGGGGCGACCCTTCGGCCGGCCGAAACTCGAAAACGGAAGTAT
>JAYVBB010000045.1:0-6502 GCA_043750715.1 Pseudomonadota bacterium
CGCCTGCCTCGATCCAGTCCATGCCGTGGATCACCTTGGCGTTGCCGCCGGCGTGCATGAAGTCCAGGTAGGTCAGAAGCGCGCAGACGAAGGCACCGATCAGGGCAGCGGAGCCGACGACGTGCGAGACTGTCTTGGGCACCTTGCGCAGGATCAGGCCGTTCAGGATCGCCCCGAGCAGGGGAAAGAGAATGATCAACCAAAAGAGCATGAGTTAGCCTCTCAGCATCCGCAGGAAATTCGTATCGATCGTTCCGTACCTTCTGAACAGCGCGATGACCATCGCGAGTCCGACGGCGGCCTCGCAGGCGGCGACCGTGATGATGAAGAACACCATGACTTGACCGTCGAGGTTGCCCACGCCGCGCGAGGCCGCGACGAAGACCAGGTTGACGCCGTTGAGCATCAGCTCGATCGACATCAGCACCATGATCAGGTTGCGGCGGAAGAGCACGCCGACGACGCCGCAGAAGAACATCACACAGGCGAGAACCAGATACTGATCAACGGGTACCATGCGCGAGCCTCCTTTTGGCCTTGGGCTCGTCGCCGTCTTTTTTCTTCTGGGCGATCACGACGCTGGCTACGACCGCGAGCAGGATGAGCATCGAGGCCAGCTCGAACGGCCACAGGTAACGGGTGAAGAGCACCATGCCGACCGCGTAGGTGTTGCCTCCCGCGGCGGCGATGCGCTCGGACGTCAGCTCGCCCGTCACTCCCGTTTCTTGGCCGCGGGCCAGCAGGATGCCGATGGCGACGAAACCGACGACGGTCAGGAGCAGCACGGCGAACTCGGGGGCCGGGATGCGGATCGCGCGCCGGGCCTCGTCGCCGAGGTTGAGCAGCATGATCACGAAGACGAAGAGCACCGTGATCGCGCCGGCGTAGACCAGGATCTGGATCGCCGCCACGAAGTGCGCCTCCATCGTCGCGTAAAGACCCGCGAGCAGGAAGAGATCGCCGACGAGGAACATCGCGCTGGCAATCGGGTTGCGGCTGGCCACGACTGCGATCGAGCAGACCGTGATCAGGAACGCGAAGACTAGGAACACCAACTGGTTAATCATGACGGGAACGCCTCACTCGACTCAACCGAACGTCAGGAACGCCATCACCACGGCCGTAACGAACACGTTAGCCAGACCGATCGGCAGCATGAACTTCCAACCCAGAGACATCAGCTGGTCGTAGCGGAAGCGCGGCAGCGTCCACCGGACCCAGACATAGAGCCACATGAAGAAGGCGCCCTTGAGGAGCAGCACCCCGAAGCCGACGAGCGCCGCGAGCCAGTCCTGGCCGAAGAGCAGGCTGACCAGCATGTCGTAGGGGAGGAACGGGATCTGCCAGCCGCCGAAGAAGACGGTCGAGGCGAGCAGCGACAGCACGAACATGGCCACGTATTCGCCGAGGAAGAAGGCGGCGAACTTGGCGGAGTTGAACTCGGTGTGGAAGCCGGCGACAAGCTCCGATTCGCCTTCCGCCAGATCGAACGGTGCGCGGTTGGTCTCGGCGAACATGCAGATGAGGAAGAGCAGGAATGACACCGGGGCGCGGACGATGCCCCACTTCCAGATCATCGCGGTCTGGCCAACGACGATCTGGTTCAGGTCGAGCGTGCCGAAGATGACGACGATCGGGATCAGCGACATCCCGAGCGGAATCTCGTAGCTGATCATCTGGGCAGAGGCGCGGAGCGAGCCGAGCAGCGAGTACTTGCTGTTGGAGGACCAGCCGGCCAATGTGACGCCGAAGACGGCGAGGCTCGAGATCGCGAGGATGAAGAGGAAGCCGACGTCGACGTTGATCACGCTCAGGCCGACCTTGTAGCCGAAGGCCGTGATGTCGTTGCCGTAAGGAATCGCGCAGGCGACGAGGAAGCAGGTGAAGACGCCGAAGATCGGGGCGATGTGGTAGAAGAACTTGTTCGAGCCCTGCGGCACGACTTCTTCCTTCCAGATCAGCTTGATGGCATCGGCCGCCGACTGCATCAGGCCGTAAAGCCGCCACTTGAAGATGCCGACCCGGTTCGGGCCCTTGCGGCGCTGCATCATGGCCGGCGCCCGGCGCTCGACCCACACCATGATTGGCGGGACCTGCAGGCAAAGCCCGACGATGACCCCGAATTTGAGGAGGGTCGCGATCAGCTGGACCGCGAATTCGGTGTGCAGCAGCGCCAGGACGTCCTGGAGCGAGAGGGTAGCTTCTAATCCCATTCAAGTGCTCCGCGTTTCAGCACGTACACGTAACCTGCCACCAGGATCACCAGAAAGACGAAGACCTCGACGATCCCGAACCATCCGAGCTGCTTGAAGGCCGTAGCCCAGAGATAGAGGAACACGGTCTCGATATCGAATAGAATGAAGAGGATGGCAGTGAGGTAGAATTTCACGGACATTTTGTCGCGTTCGCCGACGGCCGGAACGCCGCACTCATACGGTTCTAATTTCACTTTCGTAAGCCTGGCGCGGGGACCGACGAAATGAGCGAGCGCGCTCAAGATGGAACCGAGGACTAAACCGAATAATAGAACGATGAGTACGGGCAGGTAGGGGTTCATCCGACTAATACCTTAGAGGGGTGAGTGGTGGCAGACCGGCATGGAGAAAAGATCCTGGTACTCGGAGCGGGTAACTTCGGAACTTGTCTCGCCCAACATCTCGCCGAGAAGGGTTACCACGTAACCATCTGGAGCCGGTCCCAAACGGTGACCGATTCCATCAACACTTCCCGAAAAAATCCCAAGTATCTCAGTAGTATTAACCTATCCCCGCGTTTGTCTGCAACAAGCAATCTCGACGCAAAAGTCATAGGCGAAGCGTCGGTGATCGTGCACGTCACCCCGACCCAGACGATGCGCGGCGTGCTGACGCAAATGAAGCCGCACTGGCGTCAGGAGCTGCTGCTTATTTGTGCAGCCAAGGGTATCGAGATGGGAACGCTGCTCCTGCCCCACGACATCATTTCGGACGTGCTTGGGCAGGAGACGTCCGACAAGGCGGCATTTCTTTCGGGTCCGAGCTTCGCCAGCGAGATCGTCGCCCGCCAGCCGACCGCCGTCACGGTCGCGAGCCGCACGGAGCAAACGGCGCACTGGGCCCAGGAACTTTTCCACGCCGCCCATTTTCGGGTGTACTCGAGCGACGATCCGATCGGCCTCGAGGTCGCCGGCGCCTTGAAGAACGTCGTCGCGATCGCTGCTGGCGCTTCCGTAGGCATTGGCTTTCAAATGAACAGCCGCGCCGCGCTCATTACCCGTGGCCTCGCGGAGATCACCCGCGTAGGCGCCGCGATGGGCGCCAACCCATTGACATTCAAGGGTTTAAGCGGAGTCGGCGACCTCTTCCTGACTTGCACTTCGGAGAAGAGCCGGAACTTCTCGGTCGGCTACCGGCTCGGCAAGGGCGAGGCGCTCGACGCGGTGATCGCCTCGGTCGGCGTCGCCGAAGGCGTCACCACAACCAAGGCCGCCAAAGAGCTGGTCGAACAGCTCGGGGTCGAAGCCCCGATCATCACCGAAGTCTACAAAGTGCTCTATGAGCACAAACCGATCGCGCAAGCGGTCATGGACTTGCTCACTCGCGAAGCCAAACCCGAGTTCACCTGATCTGGGACAGTCGAACGTCTCTATGAGGCCGACTGGATCACGGAGCGGTGCTTCGGGATGACGACGACGAAGCGAGTGTTCGGCGACTTCTCGTCGTAGTAGAGCCGGCCGCCGTGCGCCTCGATGATGCCGCGCGAAATGCTGAGGCCGAGGCCCGTGCCCTGGCCGACGTCCTTCGTAGTGAAGAACGGCTGCATCATGCGTTGGCGGATGTCGGGGGGAACGCCTTGGCCGCTGTCGGTGACCGAGAATTCTATGAAGTTCGAGACGTCGACGATCTCGAGTTTCACCCATTTTTCCGGGAGATCCGCAACCGCGTCCTTGGCGTTGAACAGCAGATTCAATAGAACCTGCGACATTTCCGTCGGACGGCAGTCGATTACCAGCGCCATGTGGGCGGCGGGCGGCGTGATCAGATGGATCTCGGACATCCGGAACTTCTCGGTGCAGAGTCCCAGCGTGTCCTCGACCAGCGTCTTGACGTCGGTGCGCTGCAGCGGGTCGTGGGTGCCGTCGCGCGAAAACGTCCGGAGGCCGCGCACGATCCGGGCGATGCGCATGACGGTGTCGCTGATTTTCTTGGCTTGGACTTTGACGCGCAGCTTGTCGAACGGCTCCTGGTCCACCCAGACGGAAAGCTGCTGCGCGTAACCGTCGATGATGGTTACTGGGTTGTTGATCTCGTGCGCGATGCCGCCGGCCATTTCCCCGAGAGTCGCCATCTTGGAGGAAAAGGCGACGCGGGCCCGCTCGTCGTCGAGCTGCGTCTCGAGACGGCGCCGCTCGGTGACGTCGAGAGCCATGACTAGCAGGTAGCCTTGTTCGCCGGTCTTGACGAACGAAGTGAACATCTCGACGGGAAACTTGCGCCCGTCTTTGTGCTTCATTAGACCTTGGATGACGTGGTTGCCGCCCCGGACCTTGCTGCGCTCGACGTGGGCCGCCCAGCTGCCGTCGCTGCAGAAGTCCGGCTCGGCAATCAACTCGACGAAGCGTTTGGCCCGGAGCTCGCCGTGCTCGTAACCGAGCTGCTCCAGCACGCGCTTGTTGACGTCGACGACCCGGCCGAAGTCGTCCGGGTCGACGACCATGATGCTTTCCCGCGCGTAATCAAGCAGCATCCGGAAGCGGTCGGTTTCGAGCTGGAGGGCCTTGCGGACGCCGATGTCGGTACAGATCAGGATCAAACCTTTCGGCTGGACGTCGGATTG
The DNA here is from genome assembly GCA_043750715.1 of Pseudomonadota bacterium. Lineage (GTDB taxonomy): Bacteria > Bdellovibrionota_B > Oligoflexia > Oligoflexales > CAIYRB01 > CAIYRB01. Next base: position 4,816 of record JAYVBB010000045.1, read on the forward strand.
GATCACCGCGGCGCGTATGTTGTACCAGGTGGGTTCCGTCGAGATCAGGCGGGCGCGGGCTTCGATGCTGATCGACCGGCTGCGGTTCAGCATCAAGTCGATGGTGGCGCTTACGCGGTCGCGTTCACTCGGCTCCATGAAATCGAGGAACGGACGGCCGATGACCTGCGTCCGGGTCTCGCCCGCGATCGGACGGTTGGTGAACGTGATGTTGCCTTGCAAGTCGGTCGTGCAGATCAGATCGGGGAGGTTTTGGACCAGCGAGCGCCAAAGCTCTTCCGACGATTTCAGGGCGTCCGCCCGGTCCATCATTTCGCCAGAAGAAAGGGTCAGCGAACGCTCGAGCAGATAGCGGTCCTGGTCGGCGTCACGGAACGCCCGGTCGACCAGCTCCAAGAAACGCTGCCAGCCGGCCTGATCGGACGGAGGGGCTCCTTCCGAAAGGCCGGCGCGGGTGATCAGCTTTTTGAGGAAGCGGTGCTTCAAGCGGCTTCCTGGATGGTGGTGAGCGTCATCGTCTGGTTGTGCAGATCGCAAGGCTCGCCTTTGACATAAGGCGAGATCTCGCCATAGGAGTAAAATCCGATTTGCTGGGTTCGCTTCGGCAGGATCTCGAGGGTCGCCTCGATCTCTTCTTCGGTGCGGGTGCCGAGGACCAGCCGGCGGCCGACGCAGCTGATCGCGATGGCGAGCGTGGGACCGTCGATGGACGGCGCGCCGATCATCTGCGCGGCATCGGAAGCGCCCTCGATCAGGCGGTCGAAGTTGGCCCGCATGAGCTGCGCCCGATGACCCTGAGGGATGTCGCCCACGAACGTCATTGACTGCTCGGCTTCGTCGACCGCGACGATCGTGCGGACGATGCTCTTGCCTCCCGCGACGTCGGACTTCAGCGCTAGGGGGAAAAGCAAGGCCGTCGCCGGAAGGCCTTTGGCCAGATCCCCGAGGTATTCCTTGTAGAGCTGGAGCGCGGGTTTGCCGTCGAGCTGAAAGAGGATGTTGCCCTTCGAGCGGGTGACGATGCGCTCCGGGCCGAAAATGTCCCAACCGCCCTTCGAACCGTGACCGAGCACGACGTCGGAACCATACAGACCGACGGCGGTGACGAGACCGCTCTGCGGTTTGCGGTCGGCGAGCACCCAGGTTTCCTTGAAACGGTCGCCGTCTCCCGCCAAGCCTCCGGTGATGACGACGCCGCTGCCGAGCGTGGCATTGACGCCGCGCACCAGCTCGGAGCCGTTGACTTTGAGCCCGTCGGAAAGCAGCACGATGCCTTTGAGGTCCGGACGCTTCAGGGTCGCCGCAATTTTCTTCCCCGCCTCAAGTGAGTCCTGCGAGCCGAGAACTGAAGTGGATGCGAAGGCGACCTTGGTTTTGGCGAAGCGGGCGACGGCAACGGTGAGTCCTCCGTCCTGGATGCGGGTGCCGAAAATCTCGCCCGCGGTCGAGCAACCGCAAATTACGGATCGTGGAAAGTGTTTTGCCAGCTCGTCGATCGCAGCGTGGGAATCTTTAAAGGACGAGGCTCCAAAGACGAACAGCACCGTGTCGGCTGAGTCCAAGGCAGGAAACGCCGGAACCGACCAGCCGGCGGTCGGATTGAAACAAAACGTCTCGAGTTGCATGTCTGCTCCTTAAGCGAAAATGCCCTGTCAGCTGGATCGGAGTGTTTTCGAAGGGAGTTAAT
>JAYVBB010000046.1:0-3590 GCA_043750715.1 Pseudomonadota bacterium
GGCGCCGCTCTTCGGTCAGCTCTTCCACGAGCTCGATGTGGCTTTGCTGGCGGCGGTTCAGAAAGAACACGGCAGCCATCAACCCGACGTCGAGCAGCAAAAGAACGAAAAGAAGCGCGGTCGTCATCAGTGCCCTCAGCCGTCTTGAAGGTAAGACTTGAGTACCTGTTCGTCGACTTCGTCCATGTTGACGGTCTGGACGACGGTGAGCTTTTTCTTGCCTCGTTTACCCACGTCCTCGACGCGCACCACCTTCGCCAGGATCTTGAAGGTCCCGGGCGTGTCGACGCGGCGGTATTCGACGAACTGCTGCTTGCGGTTCCAGTAGTCAGGCAACGAGATGTGGATCTTGAGCAGGGTGCCTTCCGGATAGGCGTGCGTGCCCTGGAATTCCATGCCGTGGGGGCTGATGAAGAGAGTTTGCGCTTTGTTGTCGTCGTTCGGCTCGGCCCCGAGGCTGTAAGGCGAAACGTCGACCACGATCTTGCGGTTGGCGCGCGGGTACTTCTTGATCAGGTCCTCGTCGAAACCGGGGTCGCCTTGCTGCGGCGCGGCGGTTTGCACGGGCTGCTGCGGCTGCGGCTGCGGAAGCTTGTTTTCGTCGGACATGATGACCTCAAGAGTTTGCAGAGCTCTCCCGGGCAGGAGCGCTAGATTAACCGGCTTTGGCGGGGGTGATCTTGATGCCGAGGTTGGCGTAGATCTTGGCGAGTTTCTCGGCGAGGGTCTGACCCGTGAAGGGCTTCACGACGTAGTTGCTGACGCCGGACTTCACGGCTTCGATGATGTTTTCTTTTTCGGCCTCGGCGGTGACCATGAGGAAAGGCAGGTGCTTTAGCTTCGCGTCGGCGCGAACCGTCTTCAGAAGCTCGATGCCCGTCATGTTCGGCATGTTCCAGTCCGACACGATGAATTCGATGTCCGTCGTCTTCTTTAGAAGGTCGAGGGCTTGCATGCCGTCTTCGGCCTCGACGAAATTGGTGTAGCCGTTCTGGCGCAGCAGCGTCTTGACGATTCGGCGCATGGTGGGAAAGTCGTCCACCACGAGGATTTTCATATTCGGTTGTCCAACGGCCATGACGGTCTCCTAGTCCTGTCAGTCGACGAGCAGGTTCTTCAGCTTGGCGCGCAGCTTGTTGACGGCCTGCGTGTGGAGCTGGCTGACCCGCGATTCGGTGACCTCGAGGATCTTCCCGATCTCTTTCAGGTTGAGATCTTCGTAGTAGTAGAGCGAGAGCACGAGCTTCTGCTTCTCCGGGAGCTCCTCGATGTTCTTCATCAGAAGCTGGCGGACGCCCTTGCTCTTGAGCTGGGTGAACGGGTTCTTCGAGCCGACGTTCTCGAGGCATTCCAGCAGCGACTTCCTGTCATGCTGGTTCGGGCCGGTGAGCTCGTCGATCGACAGCATCGTGACCGCTTTGACCTTCGCGACCATGCCGTAGTAACCGTCGAGCGTCATGCCGAGGTTGTCGGAGACCTCGGCGTCGGTCACGGCGCGGCCAAAACGTTGCTCGAGCTCCTGGTAGGCGCGCTCGATCTTCTTCGCCTTGTCGCGGACCGACCGTGGCACCCAGTCCTGCGAGCGGAGCTCGTCGAGGATGGCGCCGCGAATCCGGAATTCGGCGTACGTCTTGAACTTGTTGTCCCGACTCGGATCGTACTTCTCGATGGCGTCCATCAAGCCGATGACGCCGGCGGAAATCAGGTCGTCGATGTCGATGTTGCTCGGCAGACGAGCAGCAATGCGCTGGGCGACGAACCGGATCAGCGGCGCATAATCCATGATCAGCTGATCGCGGAGTTTGCCGTCGACGCCTTGCGTATCCTGCTTGTACCGCTTGACGAGACCTTTCATGGATCTCCTTCCCGTAGCCTAGAGAAACAATGAATTAGAAACCCGCGAGACTGGCTTTAGGACTCTGAGGCGTCTCTTCCCAAAGGAGAGTGCGCCAGAAATCCTGGACGTTGGCATTGCGACGAATGGGAATGGTCTCGCCGAACAGCTTACGCGCCGCTTGATTCCAAGCTTGGCCGGCGATCGTAAAAGTGGATTGGTCGGAGGCGGCGCGACGTTGCATCACCGATTTGGGGACCTGCGGATCGGAGGGGACGTTGCCCAGGTGGCTGACCCGGACGTTGAGAAAGCGCATCGCTACTTCGGAGATCCGTTCGGAAACTTTAAAGCCCTCTTCCGGCGTGCGGGTCTGATTGACGAGCAAAGAGAACGATTTAACATCGTGCTCTTCGGCAAGTACTTTGATCAGTGCGTAGGCGTCGGTCATGGCGTGCGGCTCGGGAGTGGTGACGACGACGGTCTTGTCGGCGGCGCGGGCGAAGTGGACGACGTTCTCTGCGATCCCTGCGCCGGTGTCGATCAGGAGCAGGTCGTACGATTCTTCCAGTTGTCCGATTTGGTCGAGGATTAGCTGCTTTTGCGCGGGACTGAGTCGGGTCAGGCTCGAAATGCCGGAACCGGAAGGGATCAGATCGATGCCGAGGGGACCCTCGACCACGATGTCCTTCAGCTGCGCATTACCGTCGAGCACATCCCTAATATTGTAGCGGGCAGTGAGGCCCAGAACAACGTCCACGTTAGCGAGACCTAAGTCTCCGTCGAAAATCAAAACGCTTTGGCCCATGCGCCGCGCCGCTACGGCGAGGTTTACGGTCGTCAACGTCTTGCCGACGCCGCCTTTGCCGCTTGCGATTGTGATAACCGTAGGGGAATTTGTCTTTCCGTGAGCCCGCATGAGTCCCTCAAATGCCGAAGATACGCTCGATGACCCGCTCTCTCGTCGCCCGCTCGAGATCGTCGGGAATGTCCCCGCCGATGCCGAAGAAGGAGAGAGGCAGGGCCCATTTTTTGGAAAGATTGTAAATTTCGCCGAAACTTGAGCTCTCATCGAGCTTTGAGAAGGCGATGCTGGCAAGCCCCAGCCGGGAGAAGGAGCTGACGGCGTGCTCCATCTGCTCTTCTTTTTCCGTGACGGAAACGCAGAGGTGGAAGTCGCAGGGGATGCCGCCGTTCTTGAGGGCGAGGATCTGGTCGATCGCGTGGGCGTTCTTGGGGCTGGTGCCGGCCGAGTCGATCAGGATGAGCTCGACGTCTTTTTGCTGGGACGCGAATTGCCCGATTTCTTCGGCGGTCTGCGCAGTGGCGAACGGCACGCCGATGATCTTGCAGAAGACCCGCATTTGCTCCGACGCAGCCAAGCGCTGGTTGTCGAGCGAGACGACCGCGACCTTGTGCTTTTCGCGTATTGCGTAGTGAGCTGCCAGCTTGGCGACGAGTGACGACTTGCCGACGCCGGTCGTGCCGACGACGGCGTGGTAGGAAACGGAGCCTGGCATGATCTGCCAGCGCGGCGCGATCTTGATGCGCTTCATCATCCAACGGATCGCCTGGTCCTTGTAGTAGGTCGAGGCGTCGTCTGTCTTGGCGTCGGGCTGTGGAATGGTGCGAAGGTGCTTGACGAGGTCCGCGACCTGGACGTCGTTGACGCCCATGACGCGAAGCTGGCGTTCGATGGGAACGAGGGCTTCCGGCAGGTCCTGAAGAGTAGAGCCGTCTTTGTTGCGGAGCGTTTCGA